>JBIQMB010000015.1:0-16360 GCA_044463745.1 Chitinophagaceae bacterium
GCTGAAAAACCTGTGCCAAAGCCAACAGACTCACGTACGACGAACGATGGTCTTTAATAAAATTTGCACATGCCTTTGATATCAGCTTTACATTTTCGGGTGTAAAATTTTGCTGTTCGTAAGCTTCATTGTAGGGCGCCAGCAAATCGAGCAGTTCTTTATATTCTGATTGTAGTTTAGAGCCACTATAATTTAACTTAGTGAGGTTATCACTCGACCCCTCAATCACGATTTCATCATTAAAAGTCAGAACCGGAATAACAGGTTTCTGCTTGTTAAACACGAGAAATTTAAACTCAGGTTCTGCTGATCCGGATTCTTTAATCAGGAATGTATTATTCCGTATCTCCGTGATACTGTCTAATCCATTTGTTTCCTGGTTAAAAAAGGAAACACTCGTCCCGTCAGAGAAACCGGTAATTTTTCCTGAGATCGTATATTGTTTATTTACCTGTGAGTAAGAAAGTAAAGGTGCAGCCAGGAGCACGGTTATAAGCTTCTTCATAATAAACAAAATTATCAGAATTTACGGATTTTAAAACCCCGAAAAGAAAATAAATGGCCAAATTTCGCTCCCGATTTAGCTCATAAGCCAGTAACACCAAGAGATAATTTCAAATCTTTAACAGCCAGATCAAAGTTTCTTTCTGTTTCAATTCGCTGCACAAAAGCTGTTCCCACGATAGCGCCATTTACATACCTGCATGCCTGATTAAAAGTACTTTCATTTTTAATCCCAAAACCAATTAAAACCGGAGATTTTAACCGATAAGATTTCAGCCGTTTAAAATAAGCTTCCTTCTCCGCCTCGCCTGTATCGCGCCCGGTAACCGAGGATGAGGAGACCGCATAAATAAAGCCGTCCGACATCTCGTCAATTTTTCTGATCCGGTCTTCGGGTGTTTCGGGTGTGACCAAAAAAATAAAGTGGATGCCATACTTTTCCGTAAACGGCCTTAATTCATGGGTATAAACATCAATGGGCAAATCGGGAACGATGAGGCCACTTATTCCACATTCAGCAGCTTCCCGACAAAACCGTTCATAACCATACTGCATCACCGGGTTCAGGTACCCCATCAGAACCAATGGCACCTCACGCTCGGGTTTGTATGTTTTCAGTTGCTGAAATAACCTATTGATGGACATGCCATTTTTTAAGGCTACGGAACTGCTGTTTTCAATGACCGGACCATCAGCCACCGGATCGCTGTACGGCATACCTATCTCTATCATATCAACACCATTCCCGACAAGGGCCTGTATCACCGGCACAGTATCGTCCCGGTGTGGAAAACCTGCTGTAAAAAATACAGACAGGATGTTATCTTTTTTCGTTGAAAATAATTTAGGGATCGCATTCATGATTTAATAAAATTTTCCATGTTCTTCATATAGGTTTCCATGTCTTTGTCGCCGCGGCCGCTCAAGTTGACCACGATATTATCTCCGGCATTAAATTTAATTTTTTGCAGCACGGCCAGCGCATGAGCAGATTCCAGCGCCGGAATAATGCCTTCTAACTGGGCCAATTCAAAAGCTGCCTTCAAAGCCTCCTCATCAGTTGCATTTAAAAACTGTGCTCTTCCGGTTTCAAAAAGATTGGCGTGCATCGGTCCTATTCCCGGATAATCCAATCCGGCTGAAATGCTGAACGGCTCGATTACCTGCCCGTCCTCGGTTTGCATAACCAGGCTTTTGCTGCCATGCAAAACCCCTACCCTTCCGGTTTGTGTGGTTGCTGCCGTCAATCCTGTATCTACTCCCTTGCCTCCGGCTTCTACAGCTATTAACTTCACTTTTTCCTCATTTAAAAAATGATAGAATGCACCCGCCGCGTTGCTTCCACCTCCAACGCAGGCGATAACTGCCTGGGGGAGTTCTGTACCTGCTAATTCTTTAAGCTGGCTTCTGATTTCCCGGCTAATCACGCTCTGAAATCGGGCCACCAAATCTGGATAAGGATGAGGCCCCACTACACTGCCTATGAGGTAATAAGTATCTGCCGGATGATTAATCCAATCACGGATGGCTTCATTAGTAGCGTCTTTGAGTGTTTTGCTTCCACATGTAGCTGCAATCACCTCTGCACCCAACATTTTCATTCTGGCTACGTTCGGAGCCTGCCGCTGCATGTCTTTTTCGCCCATATAAACAATGCATTTAAGCCCTTTGAGCGCACAAACCGTAGCGGTCGCCACACCATGCTGGCCTGCACCGGTTTCCGCAATGATTCGCTTTTTACCGAGCCGTTCTGCCAACAAAATCTGTCCGATGGTGTTGTTAACTTTATGAGCACCTGTATGGCAAAGGTCTTCGCGTTTCAAAAAGATATTGGCACCGTATTTCTTGCTCAATCTTTCTGCAGGATAAAGCGGTGTGGCCCTGCCTGCATACAAACGAAGCAAATCATTAAACTCTTTTTGAAAATCATCCGATTCGATAATTCGGAGATAATTATTTTTCAGATGCTCAACATTCGGATATAGCATTTCCGGAATGTAGGCACCTCCAAACCGGCCATAGAAGCCATTTTCGTCTATTTGATATTTATTCATATGCTTAATTGCTTGACAAATGTTTTTATTTTATCCAAATCTTTTAATCCAGGAGCAAGTTCGAAACGGCTGTTTATGTCCACTCCCACCAAATCGGGATGCCGAAATGTTTGAATAGCATCCGCATCTTCGACCGATATGCCGCCGCTTAGAAAAAATGGCCTTGGAAATGAATACGCCGTCAACTGCTCCCAACTGTACTTTTTTCCGCTTCCACCATATTTTTCAGTTTTGGTATCAAACAAAAAACAATCGCATTGGTTTTGATATTCCCTGATGGCGGATGAAAGATCAGTATCCGCATCCACATGTATTACCTTCAGTACTTCAGCATATCTACGAAGGTCTTCGCATATATCGGGCAGTTCCTCTCCGCAAAGCTGTACGGCGTTTAACTGATAGGTATGGATTGTTTCCTTAACGTACCTTATGTCCGGATTTACAAACACACCGGTCAGTTTGATTTTACTGGAAAGAGGCCTTAATTCATGCGGATTAATTTTGTCTGCCACATTGCGCGGCGACAGGTCGTAAAATATCATACCTGCATAATCTACACCCAACGATACCAGCTCTCTGATCTGACTGATGTCTGTCATACCACATACTTTTATCTTCATCTTACCTCTCTTAAAAATTGTTTGAAGGCAAAGGCCGGATTCTTTTCACGCATAAACCGCTCACCGATCAAAAAACCGTCGAAACCTTCCTCTTTCAACAGTCTGATTGTATCGGGACTGTCAATGCCGCTTTCTGAAATTTTACACATTGATGAGATCTGATGAGCCAGACGGATGCTGTTTTCGATATCTACCTCAAAGGTTTTGAGATTACGGTTGTTAATCCCAACCGCGTCGATATCGTCCGATATATATTCCAGTTCTTCCTCTGTATGTATTTCCAGCAAAACGTTCAAACCAAGATTCCTCGCCATTCTGGCAAATGATTTTACCTCTTCCTTCGTAAGGCAGGCGGCAATAAGCAAGATGACATCAGCACCATAAGCCTTTGCTTCCATAATCTGATATTCATCAATGATGAAATCTTTTCGAAGGATGGGTAACTCATTCATTCTTGCTTTTTCAAGGTCTTCAAGCGTACCTCCAAAAAAAGATGTGTCGGTCAAAACAGACAATGCAGAAGCACCGAATGATGCATAACCCCTCGTTACCCTTTCGGCAACAGCTTCCTGATTGATCCATCCTTTGGATGGTGATTTTCGTTTAAACTCTGCTATGATTCCTGAACGCGTAGGATCTTTCAAAAAACCGCTTAGCGGATAGCACTCATGACTGAAATAATCTTTGTTAAGCAGTGTGCTAACCGGAACTTTTTCTTTTTGCCCGGCCACTTCTATTCTTTTATGCGCTACTATTTTATCTAAAATGTTCATTGCATTTCCATTAATTTTCTGAATTGTTCTGCGGCTTTGCCACTTTCAAAGCTCTCAACTGCCGCACTATAACATTTTTCGTACGGCTCTCCCGACATGGTGCAGATGGCTGTAGCCGCATTTGCGATAACCACGGCGTTTTGAGCCCAGCTTCCTTCCCGGTTAAGAATTTTATAAAACAGTTTCGATGCTTCTTCGGGTGTGTTGCCGCCAAAGATATCCTGCGGAGAAGCATATCGTTTACCCAGTTCCACCGCATCGTAGGTTCGTTCTCCTCTTCGGGTAATGATCCGGGTATCTGCGGTCAATGAAATCTCATCATATCCATCCAGTCCATGAACGATGGAAAAATCAAAAGGCTCGTCTTCAAGCACATACCGGTATAGGCGGGCAATTTCCAGATTATAAACACCGATGACGCGATAGGTAGCGCCACATGGATTGGCCAGCGGCCCCAATAAATTAAAGAAGGTACGGATGCCCAGATTTTTTCGCACCGGTGCCACCGTTTTTAACGCCGGATGAAACAAAGGCGCATGAAGAAAGCAAATATTAGCCTGCTCTATTTCCTTTTTGAGTTTTCCGGGATCATTTGAAAACTTATATCCCAAAGACTCCATTACATTGCTTGCGCCACTAACCGAGGTAGCCCCATAGTTACCATGCTTTGCAACTTTATGGCCTGCTCCGGCTACAATAAAGCAGCTAAGCGTAGAGATATTAAAAGTGTTTTTTCCGTCGCCTCCTGTACCCACGATATCAACCACAGAATAATCTTTCATGTCCACCTTCACACACAATTCGAGCAGCGCATCTCTGAATCCGAGCATTTCTTCAATGGTGATACTCCGCATCAGAAAAACCGTAACAAAAGAAGCTATTTCGGTATCAGAATAAATTCCAAGGCTGATATTTTTAAGCACCTCCCGGGCCTGTTGGCGCGTCAGGGGTTTGTACTCAAATAAATATTGAAGTATCTTTTTCATAATTCTTTTAATTGTTCAAAAAGTTTGTGATCATTTGATTACCCTCGGGGGTCATAATACTCTCAGGATGGAATTGCACGCCCTGTATATCGTACTTTTTATGCTGCAAGCCCATAATGGTTCCTTCCGAATCTGTGGCCGTGATTTCCAATTCCTCCGGAAAGTTTTCTTTCGACACGATCCATGAATGATAGCGGCCTACCTGTAAAGCGGAATGCAGGTTCTTATACAGATCATTCCTTTTTTTAGCATGGCCGTTAATTTCAATAGATGTAGCTACACCATGGTAAACGGTTTCCAATAATTCCAGCTTACCGCCAAAGCATTCAGCAATGGCCTGATGCCCGAGGCACACGCCAAGAATTGATTTGGAGGAAGCAAATTCCCTGATCAGGGGAAGCAGGATACCACTCTCCGCAGGAAGACCAGGTCCGGGCGAGAGGATAATCTTATCATATTCAGCAATCTTATCCAGACTTATGGTATCATTCCGATACACATCTACGGAATCTTTCGTACTCTTTCTTATACACTGATACAGGTTGTAGGTAAAAGAATCGTAGTTATCAAATAATAATATTTTCATCTTTGGTTGTTTGGGCTTGTTGTAATGCTTTGGTTAATGCGTTTAATTTATTATGAACTTCCTGCAATTCGTTTTCCGGTTTACTCTGAATGGTAATACCCGCTCCGGCGCGATAGCGGAGTTCATTATTCCGGCTCAGGAATGTCCTGATAAGAATAGCCTGATTTATATTTCCGTCGAAACCTATAATCCCGATGCATCCTCCGTAATAACTGCGGGAGTTGTGTTCGTATTCATCAATGAGTTGCAATGCCCTGTACTTGGGCGCACCACTTAATGTACCTGCAGGAAAGGTAGAGGAAATCAGTTCAAAAGGTTTAACCCCCGGCCTTACTTTTCCTTTCACCTCGCTCACCAGATGAATAACATGGCTGAAAAACTGAACCTGGCAAAAACTGGTTACTTCCACATCATCACAGGTTATACTCAGGTCATTTCTGGCCAGATCAACCAGCATGGTATGTTCGGCGTTTTCCTTTTTATCTTCCTTCAGTTCTTTGGCAAGCTCCTGGTCACGAGCATCAATGCCCGTTCGCTTAAAGGTGCCGGCAATGGGGTGAATGGTGGCGGTACCGTCCTCTACGATGACCTGACTTTCAGGACTGCTTCCTATGAGCCGATAATCGCCGTAATCAAAATAGAACATGTACGGGCCGGGGTTGATATTGCGCAAAGCCCGATAAACATTGAATTCATCTCCGGAAAAGCGATGACGGTATCCTCTGCTTAACACAATCTGAAACACATCTCCTTTGGCGCAATTTTCTTTTCCCTTCTTCACCATCTTCAGATATTCTTTGTCTGCAATATCCTGAATCTCCTCGCCTTTAAGGCTAAACGGAAACTTAGGAACATCCCTGCCGCGAATGGCGCTTTCAACCGATCCGACATCGCTTTCTATCCCCTCCATTTTGTTTTCACAAAAGAACATTTCATTCTTAAAATGATTGATGATGATGACGTACTGATAAAACCGGTAGCGGATAAGCGGAATAACGGGCTCATCCAGCGAACCTGAATATTGAAAGCGAATGGTATCAAAAAACTGAACGGCATCGTGCGTAATGTACCCGAATAAGCTTTGCGCTACATTCACCGGCTTGGTTACGCCATTAAAGGAAAAGCAGTTCATAAAATCTGAAAAAATTGCAGCCATCGCAGTATCATTCGATATCTCCTTTTTGCGTGGCTCTTCGCCGGGAAACTTCAATTCTATTTCCTTTCCGTTTTTTACTTCCACCCCTGCAATGGCGTTTACGCCGATAAAGGAGAAACTGTTTTTGCCGGCGTGCGAATCAGCACTCTCCAGTAAGACGGTGTCGCGAAACCGATCGCGCAACCTCAGATAGATTGCTACCGGCGTATAGAGATCGGCCAACATTTTTTTTGCTTCTGTGTTTACTTCAATTTTTTTCATCCGTGCAGATTTTGAATAAAAAAACCCCGGCTTTTTGTGCCGGGGCGTTCATTTATTTTTCAATACATGCATCACTTTATGGCACAATAATCTTTATTGTGTGCCACCAAATGTTGTATGTGTTTTGTAATTTCATTGTCGGGTGCAAATATGGGGTAAAAATTTTAATTGCAAAAAAATAATTATTGCAGGCATCATGTGAAAATGTTTTGGTGATAATTGCTGAAGAAATTTTAGGCAGTTTTATGTAATAACCGTAAAGGATTGGAAACGGTCGCCAAGGAAAACAATAATTCTTATTTATAAACATTCTTCTGCACCGATGAAAATAATTTCCTTATTTTGACAATCAGAATATGAATGCGTACGATTCCCATACCGATCTTGAACTGCTTTCTCTATCTGCCGACGGAGATGAAAAAGCATTTACGCTTCTATTTAAAAGATACCGTAACCGGCTGTACCATTACATTTTGAAGCATACCCGGTCGGCGGAGATTTCAGAAGAAATCGTCATCGATATTTTTATGAGACTCTGGACCGATCGCGACCTGATCTCAGGTATTCAGGATGCAGGTGCATTTTTTCATAAGATCGCATTTTACAGGTCTATGGACTATTTACGAACCGTGGCGCGACATGCAAGGCTGCAAAAAATATATATAGACCGATTGGAACGGGCAGATCATTTAACGCCGGATGCATTGCTCATCAGCGCTGAGGAAAAACGCCTGCTACTGGATGCGGTCAATCAACTTCCCCCACAACGAAAACTTGTTTACCTGATGAGCCGGGACGAGAATCTAAGTCATTCGCAAATAGCAGAGCAACTTCAGATTTCGAAAAGCACGGTCAATAACTCCATCGTATCCGCAACCCGTTCTATTACAGAATATCTTAAAAGCCATGCTACCGGAAAAGCAGCCCTTTCCGTTTTCTTCTTCTTTTACAGTTTTCTAAAAGATATATAAAGACTCAGCCTAACAAGCATCTGATTTTTTTTTTGGAGGCGATAGTTATTCTTCACTGCTCATGACGTAGTATAGGTATAAAGCCATTTTATGTCTGAACAGCAAAGCCGGTTAAGTTATTTGTACGAGCGCTTCATCAGCGATAAAATTACGCCGGACGAATTGCGTGAATTCTGGCAACGGATAAAGGAAGATGGGCAAGATGATTCTTTTATCAATGCCATGATGAATCAGTACAAAGAGGAGCTGCCGGCCAACCTGGAGGAGAAAAAATGGAAAAATGCCGAAGAAAAAATTTTCGATAAAAAACCAACAGGCATCCTTTCCTCCATTCGTCGTGCCGGGTGGAAAGCAGCATCCATCATAATTCTGGTTGGGGGATTAGCGGCATATCTGCTTTTGCACCAAACTGAAAAAATTGAAGAGCATCAAGTTGTGCACCCAACCACAGAAAGTAAAACGGATGTAGAAGCCCCGACAACGAGTTATGCCACCATTACCCTGGCAAATGGAGAAAAAATTCATCTTGATAGTGCAGGAAGAGGACAACTTGCTATGCAGGATAATGTGTCCATCATCAAAGCAGCAGACGGAAGCATTCGGTATGGCTCGGAAGATGGAGAAACGGCAACAGCTCTACGATACAACACCCTTACAAATCCGCGTGGCAGCCGGGTTGTATCTATGATACTCAGTGATGGATCGAAGGTGTGGCTTAACGCCGAATCGTCTATTACTTATCCTGTTGCTTTTACCGGAAATGAAAGAAAAGTTACGGTGAAAGGCGAAGCCTATTTTGAGGTTGCGCATAATTCGGCAAAGAAATTCATAGTTGAATCAAAGGATGTTCAGACTACAGTATATGGAACCCATTTCAATGTGAATGCTTACGATGACGAAGACAGAGTGAAGGTGACTTTGCTGGAAGGGAGTGTAGGTGTTTCAAACAAATCAGGCATGTCTGTAATGCTGAAACCGGGCGAGCAGGCAGAAGAAACAACCAGCAGGAATTTGCAAATCAACCGTAATATCTACCCTGAAGATATTGTAGCGTGGAAGGATGAAAGATTCAGTTTTCGCGTAGCAAACATAAAAAACATAATGAAAGAAGTAGCCAGATGGTATAATGTAGAAATTCAGTACACAGGTGATATCAGTGATTTGAATTTTGGTGGCAGCATGTCAAGACAAAACAATGTGTCTGAGTTGCTGAAAAGATTGGAGGCAACCCAGGAAGTGAAATTTGAAGTGATTGGAAAAGTGATAACCGTAATCAAAAAATAGGCTGTGCTGCATTGTGGCGGACAAATAAATAAATGAATAAATCCTTATAAAAATTTTTAACCCAACAAAACTGAAGCTATGAAATCGACTCACGCAAGTCATTTTTCGCGAAACTTACAAATCCCGGTTCGCCTCACCGGAAGAGGCCAGGCGCTCAGATATCTGGCTATCATGAAGCTGACGGTGGTAATGTTACTTACAGTGTGCCTCACAGCAAGTGCAAAGGGGTACTCGCAAAACATTACCCTATCCATGAAGAATGCTTCTCTGGAAAATGTGTTCCGACAAATTCAGCAGCAGAGTGGCTATGAGTTTCTATATTCTACCAGGATATTAGAGCAGGCTCATACAGTAAATATCAGGGTCAAAAATGCAAAAATGCAGGAAGTGTTAGAAATCTGTTTTAAAGACCAGCCTTTCGGATATACGATCATCGGTCAGACCGTGGTGATCAAACCCAGGGAAAGCGATCCGCTGTCGGTATTTAAAGAGAAAGAAGTATGGGCACAAATCCGCGGTATTGTATTGGGCGACAATGGCACTCCGGTAAGCGGTGCTACCGTTCAGGTAAAGGGAAAGACCCGGCAAGTAACCACTACAGATGATGAGGGACGTTTTACAATAGAAGCTTCGCCCGGCGACGAACTGGTCATTTCACATATCTCCTACCAAACCAAATCGGTACGGATAGGTAGCACAGAAAATATTACAATCACACTACAGGCCAATGTGAGTCAGTTAGATCAGATTACCATAACCGGATACACCCAATACTCCAGGAGAGAAAGCCCGAGTGCAACCACCTATGTTTCGGCCAGCGACATCAACCAGGTACCGATGAGTACGGTTGATCAAATATTGCAGGGAAGAGTTCCCGGGATGAGTGTCACATCCAGTTCGGGCCAGCCGGGCCAGAGTGCTTCGGTAGTTATCAGGGGTGTAGGCAGTATCGGAGGAAGTACCACACCGCTGTATGTAATGGACGGTGTGCCCATTGAAGGTGGTTACTTTCAAACCATCAATCCGGAGGATATTGAATCTGTAACTGTGCTGAAAGATGCATCTGCCAAAGCACTTTACGGGTCCAGAGGATCAAATGGCGTCATCGTTATTACAACTAAAAAAGGAAGCAAAGGAAAGTTACAAATTGGTTACAGTTCACAGTATGGGTTCTCTAATCTGACTACACCTAACTTCCTGATGATGGATACGCGTGAGCATCTTCGTTTTGAGGAAGAGGTAGGCCTGGAAACCGGAAGAGATATAGGCCCGGGTTGGACTTATTCCCCAAAAAATCCTAATTATGCTACCCAGTCAACCGACTGGCAAAAGCAGGCTGATTTTATATTAGACAGCCTCAAAAAAATTAATACGGACTGGACAGATTTCTTTTTTCAAAAAGGCCAGTTTGTAGAACAACAGGTAAACCTGAGCGGAGGCAATCAAAATATTCAATCATATACATCTCTGGGGTTCTGGAAAGAAAACGGTATTGTAAAAAGAACCGGCCTTAACCGGTACTCACTACGCAGCAATGTGAATATGAACTATGGAAAATTCACGGCCGGTGTCAATATAAACCTTGGTTTTTCAAATTCGCGGTTTACCTATAACGAAGGCGGAACTTCAGTAGGTACACCCATGGCCTCTGTTTATTACGCACTGCCATACGAATACCCCTATACTCCTGATGGCGTGTTTCATGCTACCGACGGTGCCATTACCTTCTTAGATACACGGGAAGGAAGCCGGGGTATGGATGTGTTGTACGGTACATCTGACAAGACCCAGCAATTCAAAACCATTCTGGGGCTTAACTTAGGGTACGAGATCGCACCCGGTTTAAAAGTTACTACCCGTGCGGGAATTGACCTGCGTCAATCACTTGATCAGACCTTCGTAAATCCGGATTCCTACATCGGAAGTCGGGTTACCGGAAAACAGGGGTCTTTTGGCGAAGCGGCCAGGCGGGCATACAACATCGTTTCTACCACAGGAATAACCTATGGAGCAACCAAGGATAAGCACGACTTTGAAGTTTCCGGTTATTACGAATACCTGTACAAGCATTACAGAAGTTTCAACTACACCGGATATGGAATAGATGACAGGCTTCCTGAAACGCCCGCCGGTGTTACGGTTAGTCCTACCTTCATTCCGGCACTTGGCGGAGGAAGAACATTCAGCGCACTCGAATCTTATCTGGCAGTAGGGCGCTATACTTTTAATCAAAAATATACTCTCACAGCAAGCTACAGATATGATGGTACATCAACCGTGGTACCTAAGAATACATGGCATGGTTTCTACTCCGTAGGAGCCAACTGGGATGTGAAGTCCGAAAACTTTCTTACATCCGTTGACTTTATCTCCACTTTAAGACTGAGAGCGAGTTACGGGCAAACAGCCAGTCAGTTCGGAGGCGATTTTCAATACCTCCCAACCTATTCGGTCAATACAACCTATGGCGGTCAGGCAGGAATGCGACCGGTTGACATAGGCAATCCAAATTACGACTGGGAATACGTGGATGAATTCAATACCGGGTTTGATCTTGCGCTATTCAGCTCACAACGCGTAAAGGTCATATTTGATTTTTACAACCGGATAACCAGGAATATGTTTGTAGATCAGCCTTTATCGGCTACAGCCGGTGCAGGAGATAAAACGCAGCCATTAAGTACCGGAAGAATGCGAAACAGAGGTGTTGAATTCAGTGTTTCGGGCGATATCATCCAACAACGCGGATTTAACTGGAATGTTGGGATAAATGCAGGAATCAATAAAAATACCATCCTTCGCGTCACGGATGTAACAGATGAATTGCCTGATGGAGATACAAGAGTCATCAAGGTAGGATTTCCCTATGGCACATACACCGCTCCACAGTGGGCAGGCGTAGATCCACAAACCGGTGAAGCGTTGTATTACAAGCGCGATGGCACCACCACCAATATTTATAATGAAGAAGAGCTGACCGTGCCCAACTCCGGGACCCGTTTCCCGAAATTGACCGGTGGTATCACGACCAGTGTTAGCTGGAAGAATTTTTCCGTGGATGCATTATTCTCCTTTGTTTCGGGATTAAAAAGATGGAATAACATAGATTTCTATATCGAAAACCAGGCATACATGTCGAGCAATCAAAGCAAAAGAATGCTGTACGACCGCTGGAAGAAACCCGGCGATAATGCCCTGCTCCAACGCATTGACATTCCCAGAAATTACACTTCTAAAGATATCCAGGATGCCTCCTTTATGCGGTTGAGAAATTTGAGGGTTGGTTATACAGTTCCGGGTAAAGTATTAGAACAAACCAAATTTATCCAGTCGATTTCGGTATTTGTACAAGCCCAGAATCTGCTTACCTGGACCAACTGGCGCGGGCTGGATCCGGAAAACAACCGGCAATACGGTAGGTTTGAATATCCGAACGCACGGACCTATACCGCAGGAATTAATGTAAACTTTTAATTTGAAAGCCATGAACATGAAAAAGATATTTGTTTTACTTTCAGCTTCCATGTTTCTCTTCACCTCGTGTGATAAACTGAAGCTAAAACCGACGGATTCAATTGCGCCGAATAATGCATTCCGCAATCTCAACGACGTGAAACTGGGGTTGATTGGTGCTTATGCTCCGCTCGATTATACATTGATTTCAGCATCCTCCATCGTGTCGGACGAGATCATGTTGCCCACCGAAAACACGGTATCCAATACCGTTACATATCGCTGGATGTACAATTCCTCCTATGGATCTGTAACCGATGCTTTTAAGGAGTACTACATCACCATCGACAGAGCCAACCGCGTGTTGGAAGCCATTCCCAATGTAACAATAAGTGCTGCCCAACAGGCAGAGATGAATCAATATAAAGGAGAATTACTGGCCTTAAGGGCTTACGCTCACTTCGAATTACTAAGAGCCTACGCTTCCTCCTACGAACCTGATGGAATGGGCATTCCTTACATGAAAAAGCATGACCTGGGTTATCCTGCAAGGCCCACGGTCAAATCAAATTTTGAAGATATCCGTGCTGATTTGCAAACGGCCAAAGATCTGATACCTGCCGGTTTTAATGATAATACAAGGATATCCAAAACTGCCGTAGCTGCCATCCAGGCCCGCGTAGCTCTGTACGAAAAAGACTGGGCATCAGCCATTACCTTCGCTACCGAGGTGATTCAGAAAGAACCGCTGGCAGCAAGAAATGATTTTGGCAAAATCTGGCTGAATCAAAATCAATCAGAGGTAATCTGGCAATTGGCAAGGGTGCCGGGCGATTCAGAAATCGGGAGTGCATTCTTCAGGCAAACGGGAGAAATCGTACTGTATGCTCCGGCGTTTAAGCTTATTAATCAGTTTGACCGGATTGCCGATATTCGTTTCTCAACCTACATCACCTACGATCAGGCTCGTCAGGACAATTCACAAGGCAAAAAATCAGCTTATCTGATCAGAAAATACAATGGTGCCGATTCACGCTATCCGGGGTTGGCTCCGATCAAACTCTTCCGCACAGGTGAGATGTATCTGATTCGTGCTGAAGCCACCATTGAAAAAGGCAACAGTTCGACTGGTTTGGCTGATGCAGCCAAAGATTTGAATGATCTGCGCAGCGCACGGATTCTCGGTTATTCAAGTCAGAACTTTCCGGATAAACAAAGTCTGCTGAATGCGATATATAGCGAACGGTTTAAGGAACTGGCTTTTGAAGGCCATCGTTTTTTCGATCTGAAGAGAAGAAATTTGCCGGTAGAGCGACTGCCCGAAGATGCTATCAATGCTTCCGGTGCGGTTAAGCTGAATCCGGATGCCGCTCAATATTGCTTTCCGATACCTATAACGGAAATGTCGGTCAACAAGAGTATGAAACAAAATCCAAAATACCAGTAAATCTATATAAATCACACGCATCGTCCGGCCATGAACAGACTCTATTTTTTGTTTATCGTATTCCTTATCTGGGGTTGCCAGAAGGATGACAATACCAATCCTTTCACGCCGCCGCCTCCGGTTAACCCGCCTACCAATGTACGTCCGGCTTCCATTGGTATTATCGGAGACACATCGGATGTACAAACGACTACCAAAGGTGGACTGGTGATCATGGGTGGTGGCTCGGATGTAGATGCAGCTTTTCGCTGGATGATAGAAAGAAGTGGTGGCGGTGATGCGGTAATCATCAGGGCTACCGGTACGGACGCTTATAATAGCTATGTCAATAAACTGGGGAAACTCAATTCGGTTGAAACATTGAAAATCGACTCCAGAAAACTCGCCGAAGATGATGGCGTAGCACGCATCATACGCAATGCTGAACTCTTGTTTATCGCCGGTGGTGACCAATCGGATTATACAGGATACTGGAAAGGAACAAAGGTTATGAATGCAATCAATTATTTGCTGACTGAAAAAAAAGTTCCGGTGGGCGGAACCAGTGCCGGAGCGGCCATCCTGGGTAATTATTATTTCAGTGGAGAGAGGGGAAGTATCACTTCTTCAGCCGCTCTTGCTGACCCTTACGATCGTGATATCATTTTATACAAAGATGATTTTCTCCGTGCGCCTTTTATGGAAAATATAATTACCGATCAGCATTTTTCGCAACGCGAGCGCGAGGGAAGAACTGCTGTTTTCCTGGGCCGGATCATGAAGGATTGGGGCAAAGCTCCATACGCCATCGCTGTGGATGAGGGTACGGCCGTATGTATCGACGACCTGGGGATTGCAAATGTGGTTGGCAGTAACAAAGCTTTCTTTATAAAAACAACGTCGGAAAAATTGCCAGAAGTTTTTGAATCAGGAAAAGCAGTTACATGGGATCAAAACGGCGAAGCATTAAGGGTTTACACTATGGCGGCAAAAACGCAGGAAAACAAATTCAGTGTTGGAAATTTTAATGAGGAAGGAGCATCAGGCCAAACGGCATCCTGGTGGTCGATAGCCAGTGGCAAGATGTTCTTTCATTAACAAACCGGAAAAATGAAAATAAATAATTTTTTAGTCTTAAGTTTTTTGACCCTTGCAGGGATATTTATTTCCTGCAATGAAGGGCCCTCACCGAAAAAAGATGGCTCAGAGAATACCTATGTCATGGTGATTCATGGCGGCGCAGGAACCATTGCTAAATCGAATATGACACCGGAGAAAGAAAAGGCTTACACCGAAGCATTGACAGAAGCTCTACAGGCTGGTTATAATCAAATCAAAGAAGGAAAATCATCTTTGGATGCAGTGCAGGCCGCTATCAATGTCATGGAAAATTCTCCCTTATTCAATGCCGGAAAAGGTGCTGTGTTTACCCATGATGGCAAGAATGAGATGGATGCTTCTATTATGGAAGGAAAAACATTAAAAGCAGGAGCCGTAGCCGGTGTTACCAATATTAAAAACCCGATCAATGTTGCCCGCGCTTTGATGGAAAAATCAGAACACGTGATGATGGCAGGCAGGGGGGCAGAAATGTTTGCTGCGGCCAATGGTTGCGATACTGTACCTGCTTCTTACTTTTTTACACAGGAGAGGTGGGATCAACTGCAGCGAGCCATTAATGAGGAAGAAGAAGGTCGGGTGGCTCTGAAAGATTTCGATCCCCGGGCGAGTAGGATTTCTGGCGTCTCCGACCGGGATAAGAAGTACGGAACCGTAGGTGCGGTGGCTTTAGATAAAGACGGGAATCTTGCGGCAGGCACCTCCACCGGAGGTATGACAAACAAGAAGTATGGAAGAATCGGCGACTCACCCATTATTGGCGCAGGCACCTATTGCAACAATGCCACTGCGGGCATCTCAAGTACCGGATGGGGTGAATATTATATCCGGGAGGTAGCTGCTAACCGATTGTCATCCTTAATGGAATTAAAGGGACTATCTGTAAAAGATGCAGCCAGACAAGTGATAGATGAAATTGGAAAAATGGGTGGCGATGGAGGTATAATCGGTATGGATAAAAAAGGAAATGTGGCCATGGAATTTAATACGGAAGGAATGTACAGAGGTGTAGTGGATGAAAAAGGGAATATATCAATTTACATATACAAATAAGGATGTACGACGCATTGAAAAGAACTGTATTTACATTAGTGTTTTTGTTTGTCCTGTCAGTTGTGCAAGGGCAGAGCAAAGGCAGTTTATTTATTATTGGTGGAGGCGAACGGT
>JBIQMB010000016.1:0-10532 GCA_044463745.1 Chitinophagaceae bacterium
AAATCCTGACTACAGAGGCTTTTTTATTCACAACAATATCCAGAAAGCCGGGGTCCTGATGCGTAAATCCATTATGGTCCTGCTGCCATACATGAGAGGCCAGCAAAATATTGAGCGAAGGAATTTTTTGCCGCCAATCCAGTCCCAGCGTCACTTTCAGCCATTTGGCGTGTTGGTTAAACATTGAATCGATAATATGTATAAACGCTTCATAGCAATTGAATAATCCGTATCTCCCGGTTAGCACGTATCCCTCCAGCCAGCCTTCGCACTGGTGCTCGCTCAATACCTCCATCACACGACCTTCTCTTTTCAGATATTCATCCGACTCTACGACGGGTAACTCCCATTGCCGATTGGTGACATCAAATATCTTGGTTAATTTATTTGACACTGTTTCATCCGGGCCAAACACCCTGAAATTTCTTTTTTCCAAACTCATTTTGGCTACCTCGCGCAGATAATTACCCAGCACCACTGTATCTCCGGGCCCCCAATCACCATGCTTCTTAATCTTCAATCCAAAGTCGCGGTAATCGGGCAGGTTCAGGCTATCAGCAATACCGCCATTTACCCAGGGGTTGGATCCCATCCGTCTTTTGCCTTCGGGTGCCAGTGCTTTTAATTCAGGTTTTAGTTTTCCTTCTTTATCAAATAATTCTTCAGGTTTATAACTGCGCATCCAGTTTTCAAGTATTTTCAAATGATCAGGATTGGTTGCGGGATCAGTAATGGGTACCTGGTGCGAATGGAAATTACCTTCTATCTTCACGCCATCCACATACTTCGGCCCTGTCCATCCTTTTGGTGTACGCATGATGATCATCGGCCAGCGCGGGCGCTCGTAATCCGGATTGTTGGCAGCCGTTTCTTTGATGGATTGTATTTCTTTTATGATTTCATCCAATGCATCTGCCATCTGTCTGTGAACCTTCATCGGATCATCGCCTGATACGATATACGGCTTCCACCCATATCCTTTCATCAAATCCACCAGCTCTTCTTCCGAGATACGGGCAGGCAGGGTGGGATTAGCAATCTTGTATCCGTTAAGGTGCAAAATCGGTAATACTACCCCATCGTTTACCGGATTAAGAAATTTATTGGAATGCCAACCAGTGGCCAACGGGCCGGTTTCAAATTCGCCATCTCCGATAACACAGGCCACAATCAGATCAGGATTATCAAAAGCGGCACCAAAAGCATGGCTTAAAGAGTACCCCAATTCGCCTCCCTCATGCATAGAGCCGGGGCATTCGGGCGATACGTGACTTGGAATGCCACCCGGAAAGGAGAACTGATTGAATAATCTTCTCAGGCCTTCTTCATCCTCACTTATTTTGGGATATATCTCACTATATGTACCCTCCAGATAGGTGTTGCCTACCAGTGCGGGTCCGCCGTGTCCCGGTCCGGTTATATAAATCATATTCAGATCATATTGTTTGATGATCCGATTCAGGTGTACGTAAACAAAATTGAGTCCGGGTGTGGTGCCCCAGTGGCCTAACAGTACGCTCTTAATATCTTCCGGTTTTAGTGGTTCTTTTAATAATGGATTGGACCACAAATAAATCTGCCCCGCTGATATGTAGTTGGCTGCACGCCAATAAGCATTCATCTTTTGAAGCAGGTCTTCCGATACTCCATGTTCATTTTCTGAATTATTGTTTTCCATTGTATAAATTTTATTTATCATTTTTTAAAATCTTCATGGTTTCTCTGGCTATCATAATTTCTTCGTCTGTGGGTATAACCAGAACCTTCACGCGGTTCTCTGTCTTTGAAATGAGTTCTTTGCCGGATTCATTTTTATGGTCATCTATCTCTATGCCGGCATAAGCCAGATTGCTGCATACTTTTTTTCTGACCTCCGGCGAATGTTCACCAATACCACCCGAAAATATGAGCGCATCCAATCCTCCCAAAGCCGCCATGTAAGCTCCAATACACTTTTGGAGCCGATAACAGAAAATATCTATCGCCAGTTGATAATTCGGGTTTTCATCTCTGTGATCCAACAGATATTTCATATCTCCGCTTTTTTCAGACAGCCCCAGTAACCCTGATTCTTTATTAATAAGCTGATTGAACTCTCTTGCATCCATACCCTGTTTCATCAGATACCAGGCTACCCCCGGATCAAGATCACCGCTGCGTGTACTCATCACAATTCCCGCTGCCGGCGTAAACCCCATACTGGTATCGATGCTATGCCCATCCCTGACGGCAGCTACGCTTGCTCCATTTCCCAAATGGGCAAGTATTACGCGTGAAGTATCCATTGCCGGTTTACGGTTTTTTAAAGCCTGCATCAGATAAGCATACGATATTCCATGAAAGCCATATCGCTTTATACCATTTTTAAAATACTTTATGGGGATGGCGAAAGCGGCCGCTACATCGGGCATAGTGGTATGGAAGGAGGTGTCGAAACAAGCAATCTGAGGCTTGCGCCGAAAACGTTTTTGGAAGGATTTGATGATACCCAGTTCGAGTTTCAGATGGTCGGGATCAAACTCAATAATATCATTCAATTCTGTAAGCAGGTTATCCGATATTAGTTGGGGCCTGGTATGCTTCATACCGTGAACAATACGGTGTCCTATACCGATAATGGAGTCAAACCAGGGCTGTCTCTCAAACCAATCGGTTAAAGACCGGATGGTTCGCTCATTATCTGAGGTGTCCATATCATGACTTTGTTCTCCTTCCTCCGTTTTTATCATCAGGCAGTTTTTCGGGTCGCCAATATTTTTAATCTCTCCCGAAAATTGTTGGTGAAAATTATCTGTTTGATAGCAAGAAATTTTGATGCTCGATGAACCGGCGTTGATTACAAGGACGTATGATGCACTCCACTCCATTCAGGTAAAAGATTTATTTTGAACCATCTGTCGATGAATGGCAGGATGATTAAATAATAAAAGGACAAATCAATCTTCATTCTGGCATGAAATTTCCATGCCAGAATGGATAGAGTCAGACAAATGCATCATGTCTGCTTCTATACGGATTAAACCAATTATCTAAAAATATATTGAATCATGGATAAATCAGAAGAATCAGATTTGAGAAAATATCTCCCGGCTGATGTACCGGCCAATATGGAAAGGACATTCATTAGAAACCTGTCGCTCGCCACAGGAGGAACCGGTAGGCTCATGCTCTTTGCCGGAGACCAAAAACTTGAGCACTTTAATAATGATTTTTATGGAAAAGAAATTGCCGCTGATGATGCCAATCCGCAACATTTGTTTCAAATAGCATCCAGGGCCAACATTGGGGTATTTGCTACCCAACTGGGCCTGATCAGTCGTTATGCACGCACCTACCGCGATATTCCATTCCTGATTAAGCTCAATTCAAAAACAAATGCTGTTCCTTTTGACCAGCGCGATCCGCTCAGCAGAGCCTGGTTTACGGTAGAACAAGCGATTAATTTTTCGAACTCTGCAGCACTGGATGTGTTGGGCGTGGGCTACACAGTTTATCCCGGCAGCGATTATGAGGCAGAAATGCTTCGCGAGGCTGCGCAAATTGTACATCAGGCACACGCACGCGGATTGATAACCGTATTGTGGATGTATCCCAAAGGAAAGGCTATCAAGGATGAGCACGATCCGCATCTGATAGCCGGAGCCGCTGGAGTAGGTGCATGCCTGGGAGCTGATTTTGTCAAATTAAAAGTGCCACTGGTTGACAAGGAATTCAAATCTGAATATATGAAGGAGATCGTAGAAGCCGCCGGCAATACCGGTGTATTATGCGAAGGAGGAAGTAAGGAGAATGAAAAAGAATTCCTTACCCAATTGCACAGCCAGATACATGAAGGAGGGTCGAGAGGTAGCGGCACCGGCAGGAATATTCATCAGCGTCCGCTGGATGATGCGATAAAAATGGCCAACGCTATTTATGCGGTAAACATATTGAACAAGACGGTGGAAGAAGCTGCTGAAGAATTGAAGTAGCCTGCGTTATGACGTTTTAGCCCTACTTATCTCGTTATATCTGAATCGTAAAATCTTGAGCTTCACCTGCGTAAGTTTACGATGGATGCAAGTAAAACTATGACTTAAAAAAAGGGAAATAATCCTCTTTCATTTAAGTGCAGGGGGGTATATATTTGCATTAACAAAACCAATAGAAAACAAAACGAAACTGCAAATCCTAATCCAAACGAAAAGCCAAAAACCAAATCCTTTCAAAAAACCACAAAGATCCTATCCAAAAGAAAACCAACGTGAAATTATCCTTTGAAAGCATTAACCATCTATGAAAAACACTTGGAAAATTTAAACCTGAAAAACCACAAACCCAGGATTAAATGAATTAAAAAGCCGGCTTTTTAGCCGGTTTTCTTGTTGGTTTACCTATGTGAATATGAACATACGATAATTTTCGTTCTTAATTTTTTGCACGGCCCTTTTATATGTCATTGCTGCGTTTCATCCTTTACGGCTGAATAATTAACATGCTGGTTATCACTTTTTTCTCTGTCAGTTTCATTTATCTTTTTACTTTTAAAGCCAAAAATGTAATCTGATGATCAAGAGATTTTTATTTTTCGCTCTGATGGTGGCGTTCACCGGGCTTTGTCAGGCTCAGGAGCTTTATACGCCCCGAAACATCCGCAATGCCATTGAAAAGGGAACCCGGTCCAATGACGGATATCCCGGCAAAAACTATTGGCAGAATAAGGGCATTTATGATATGCAGATAAAAGTAACGCCCGAAACCCGCATGGTAACAGGCAGTGAGTCTATTGTCTATTACAACAACAGTCCCGATACGTTGAAGATACTCGTTATCCGGTTTGTGAACAATGTACACAAGCCAAACTCACCCCGGGGTGGCTATGCCGGCGATGCTTTTCTTGATTCAGGCCTTACGATAACCTCGCTTTCGATCGATGGTAAGAAGTACGACGAAAACGCTCGTAATTGGGGAACGGTGGGCGTCGTCAGACTAAAAGAACCCATACTTCCTAAATCGAATGTTCGCCTGATGATAGACTGGAACTATCCTTTGTCGCGGCAAGATGGGCGGGAAGGGCAGATTGATTCTACTACTTTTTTCGTAGCTTATTCCTATCCACGAGTGTCGGTGTATGATGATTATAACGGATGGGATATGCTGGACCATACAGGGCGACAGGAATTTTACAACGACTTTAATGATTATACCTACAGCGTTACGGCACCACGAAATTATGTAGTGTATGGTACCGGCGATCTGCTTAATCCGGATGAAGTATTGCAGCCCGAATATGCAGAAAGATTGAAACGATCTTATTATTCAGATGAAGTGATTTCTATTGCCAACCTTTCAGAAATGCTTTCGGGAAAAGTGACGGCGCAGAAAGATTGGAACACCTGGAAATTTGCAGCCAAACATATAACAGATGTTTGTTTCGCACTGAGCCGAAATTACGTCTGGGATGCATCGAGCGTGGTGGTGGAACCCAGTATTGGCCGGCGCGCAAGCATACAGGCCGCTTATAACGATACGGCCAGAGATTTTAAACAATACGTAAAGTGGGCACAGTTTTCATTAAACTTTTTTTCTACAAAATGGCCGGGAGTGCCCTACCCTTACTCCAAAATGACCAGCTTTCAGGGACACGCTGATATGGAATACCCCATGATGGTGAATGATGCGACCACGGCGAATTTTGAATTTTCAAGATTGCTTCAGGATCATGAAATGGCACATACTTATTTTCCGTTTTATATGGGAACTAACGAAACCAGGTACGCATTTATGGATGAAGGATGGGCCACCGCATTCGAATACCTGGTAGGGATAGAAGAGAATGGAAAAGAATCGGCAGACCGGTTTTTCAAGTCGTTCAGAAGCGGCCGTTACATCAGAGATGCATCGTCAGAATCAGATCAGTCCATGATTACCCAATCATCCCAACAGGCGGGGATGGGATATAGCAGCAACTCATACGGCAAAGCAGCACTAAGTTATCTGGCACTAAAAGATCTGCTTGGAGATGAATTATTTAAAAAAGCCCTGCATCATTATATGAATGTGTGGAATGGAAAACATCCTATTCCGTGGGATTTCTTTAATGCCATGAACACCGGTTCCGGTCAAAACCTGAATTGGTTTTTCAAAAACTGGTTTTTTACAAACAATTACATTGATCTAAGAATAGATACGGTTCATGTACAATCAAACGGATATGCTATTTCGGTAAAAAATGTAGGAGGTTTTGCTATCCCGTTCGACGTGAAAATTATTTATGAAGACGGCACTTCGGCCACACAGCATCAGACCCCGGAGATATGGCGCAAGAATGAAAAAGAGCAGATATTCAAAATTCAATCAGTAAAAAAAATCAGAACGGTAATGCTCGACAACGGCATTTTTGTGGATTATACTCCCAACGATAATGTGTATGATATCAGAAAGTGATGAGGCAAAAAAATGAGAGTGTAATGTTAGAATTATGTTCGGAGCATTACTCTCCGTTAACATTAATTATCTTTGTAAAAAATTATATGATATGCCCAATTTTTTAAAAGAATTAAAAATAACAGAGATAAATAAAGGCGTAAGTACCGGACAGAAATGGTACGGTTCTACCGGTGAAAAAATCAAATCGGTATCGCCGGTTGACGGCAAAAGCATTGCAACCATCAGCTACTGCGATAAAAGAAGCTTCGACATCGTGGTGGAAACAGCTTCAGCAGCTTTTAAAGAATGGAGAAAATGGCCGGCCCCCCGCCGTGGTGAGATTGTACGTCAGATATCTAATGAACTAAGAAAATACAAAACCACACTTGGCAAACTCGTGAGTTATGAAATGGGAAAAAGCCTTCAGGAAGGAATGGGCGAAGTGCAGGAAATGATCGATATCTGCGATTTTGCGGTCGGCCTTTCAAGGCAGCTTTATGGTCTTTCCATGCACAGCGAACGTCCCGGCCACAGAATGTACGAGCAATATCATCCGCTTGGGATCGTCGGAATCATTTCTGCTTTTAATTTTCCAGTAGCAGTGTGGAGCTGGAACTCAATGATAGCAATGGTTTGTGGAGACGTATGCATCTGGAAGCCCTCAGAAAAAGTGCCGCTTTGTGCCATTGCTTGTCAACATATAATAGCTAAGGTGTTTAAGGAAAACGGCGTACCTGAAGGTGTCAGCAATCTTGTCATTGGCGGTGTAGAAGCCGGTCAGTGGCTTTGTGAGGATGAACGCGTGGCTCTTGTATCAGCAACCGGAAGCACCCGCATGGGTAAAGCTGTAGCGCAGACCGTAGCTGCCAGACTTGGAAGATCTCTGCTGGAACTGGGAGGAAACAATGCCATTATTATTTCAAAGGATGCAGACCTGAAACTGGCTATGGTTGGTTCTCTTTTCGGAGCCGTAGGTACCGCGGGTCAAAGGTGTACCACTACCCGCAGGCTGATCATTCATGAAGATATTTACGACAACTTCAAGAAAAAACTGGTAGCTGCATATAAGCAACTAAAAATCGGTGACCCGCTCAAGGAAGAAAACCATGTAGGACCGCTTATAGACAAAGATGCGGTAGAAAGCTACCTGAATGCCATTGCCGAGGTTAAACGCCAGGGAGGAAAAATGATAGTGAAAGGGGAAGTACTAAGCGGCAAAGGGTATGAAAGTGGCTGCTACGTGCGCCCTTGTATTGCTGAAGTAGAGAATGAAATGCAAATTGTACAAACAGAAACCTTTGCTCCAATTCTGTATCTCATTAAATACAAAGATCTGGATGAAGCCATTGATATGCAAAACGCTGTACCACAGGGGCTATCAAGTGCGATTATCACCCAGAATTTAAAAGAAGCAGAGAAGTTTTTGAGTGTAGAAGGGAGCGATTGCGGAATAGCAAACGTAAATATCGGAACCAGCGGGGCCGAAATAGGAGGTGCTTTTGGTGGTGAAAAAGAAACCGGTGGCGGCCGCGAAAGTGGAAGCGATTCATGGAAAGCTTATATGAGACGGCAGACCAATACGATCAACTATTCTGATGATCTGCCTTTGGCTCAGGGAATCAAATTTGAAATTTAATCTGTTATTTTCATCAGATAAAATTAATTGCAATAGTCGCTGAGGCTGGGAACTTCCGGATTCAGCGACTTTTCAATTGCATTTAATTTAACAACCCCAACCGTCATCTATCCAATTATAAACACCCTATATTTGTCGGGTCAAAACACACAACTGGATGAAAATTCATAAAGAAGGATACAGATCGATTGCCATTGCAGCATTACTTTTTGGTGCGATTAACATCATCGTATTCTATTTTTTTAGTGCATCAATGCCTACCCTTTCGTGGATAATCTTTGGCGTTACCCTGGCATTGCTTCTCTTTACCATTTCATTTTTTCGCTTACCGCGAAGAAACCTGATTGTGGCTCATCACCAGATTATTTGTCCGGCTGATGGTAAGGTTGTAGTAATAGAAGAGACAGAAGATCAGGAATATTTTAAAGACAAAAGATTACAGGTTTCTATCTTTATGAGTCCGGCAAACGTACACGTTAACCGGGTACCTATGTCAGGAGAAGTAGTTTATAGCCAATATCATAAAGGTAAATACCTCGTAGCCTGGCACCCTAAGTCATCCACCGAAAATGAACGCCATTCTGTTGTAATTAAAAGCGATAAGGCCGAAATCTTGGTTAAACAGATTGCCGGCGCATTGGCCAAGCGCATCGTGAATTATCTTAAAGTGGGTATGTCGGTGGAGCAAGCAAACGAAATGGGCTTTATTAAATTTGGGAGCAGGGTCGATCTTTTGCTTCCTGTCGGAACCACGCTCAATGTGGAATTAAATCAAAAAGTGAAAGGTGGTGTAACGGTACTGGCAACCATTGACACCTTAATTGAACAACCTGAAAGTGGCTCGTAAATCCGGTAGATAATAAGGCTATCCTACCCTTAGGCTATCCATGCGGCGCCTGGATTTATTGTTGAAAATTTTACGGCCGTTTTTAATTCCCTTCCTTCTTGTTTTTCGTACTTCCAATGGCAGTGCCAATGTTTCTTTACATTCTTGTGAGCAGCAATGGTTGTATTTTTCAGCGCAATCACTACATTGTATAAACAACAGGTGGCATCCTTCGTTGGCGCAATTTACATGTGTGTCGCACGCTTTCCCACACTGGTGGCAGTGACTGATGACTTCATCACCAATCCGCTCTCCAAGTCTGCCATCGAACACAAAATTCTTGCCCAGAAATTTATTGGGCAGGCCTGATTGCTCCACATTGCGGGCGTAATTAATAATTCCTCCTTCGAGATGATAAACGTTTTGGAAACCCTGATGCAAAAAGTATGCACTCGCTTTTTCGCAACGAATACCTCCCGTGCAGTACATAATAATGTTGGCATCTTTTTTATCCTTCAACATTTCAACAGCCATGGGTAGTTGTTCGCGAAAAGTTTCTGAAGGAACTTCGATGGCATTTTGGAAATGACCGACTTCATACTCATAATGATTTCGCATATCAACCACTACGGTATTAGGATCGTCGGTCAGTCGGTTAAAAGCCCTGGCGTCCACATACTTGCCTTTGTTTCGCATGTCAAAAGATGGATCATCAATGCCATCGGCAACAATTTTTTCCCTTACTTTGACCTTAAGCACCCAGAAGCTTTTTCCATCATCGTCCACGGCCACATTCAGCCTGATACCATCAAGTGCCGGAATGCTATATAGATATTCTTTCAGGTTTTCGAAAGCTGATTCGGGAACGCTCATTTGTCCGTTAATGCCTTCGGAGGCAACATAGATACGGCCGAAAGCATTCAGTTGAAACAAGTTTTTATATAAATCGTCCCTGAACTGTAAAGGATCTTCGATGTGTGCATACCGGTAAAATGAAATGGTAATTCTTTTGAAAGTCTCTGCCATCAAACGTTCTTTCAATTCAGCCTGCGATACCCTGTTGTGTAATATCTTCATGCTGCAAAGTTGATGATTTTTTATGAAAAAGACGTGCTTAGGGTTTCCTAAAATATATCGTGAGGAGGGGAAAGTTTCTTGCTGTCTATTTGCTAAGCCGGGGATGCGGGTATGCAAGCCGGTCTGACCACTGGGGAAGGATGATAAAACGAATTGCGCTGCGGCCTGTTTTTTCTTCCATAAGATATGGGGATAGTCCTGACTTTTGGAAAGTTTAGTCAGGATCCTGCTACTGGAGAAAGCCGTATCAGACTTTTCAAAAGTTCCGGAGAGAAAAGGCTCGTGGTTTCTCTCTAAATTTTTGGAAAGTTGCAGAGATTTTTTTTGCTGCAAGATGCTATTGGATTACACTACGCCAGTTGTGCCGGGCACTTTTAGAAACTTTCCAAAAGTATATTACCTCTTTTCTCTGAATTAGTATATGGAAACGTCGTGACTTTTGGAAAGTTTAATCAGGTTCCTGCTACCTGAGAACGCTGTATCAGACTTCCCAACCGTTTCAGGAAGAGGCTCTGGGTTTCTCCCTAAACTTTTGGAAAGTTGCAGAGATTTTTTTTGCTGCAAGATGCTATTGGATTACACTAC
>JBIQMB010000016.1:10632-15847 GCA_044463745.1 Chitinophagaceae bacterium
GCCAGTTGTGCCGGGCACTTTTAGAAACTTTCCAAAAGTATTTTTACCTTTTTTCTCTGAATTAGGGTGTGGAAACGTCGTGACTTTTGGAAAGTTTAGTCAGGATCTTGCTACTGGAACAAGTCGTATCAGACTTCAAAAGTTTCGTGGGGAAAGGTGCTGAGTTATCCTCTAAACTTTTGGAAAGTTGCAGAGATTTTTTTGCTGCAAGATTCTACTGGATTACACTCCGTCATTTGTGCCGGGCACTTTTAGAAACTTTCCAAAAGTATTTTTACCTTTTTTCTCTGAATTAGGGTGTGGAAACGTCGTGACTTTTGGAAAGTTTAGTCAGGATCTTGCTACTGGAACAAGCCGTATCAGACTTTCCAAAAGTTTCAGGAAGAGGCTCTGGGTTTACTCTCTAAACTTTTTGAAAGCAACGGAGTAGTTTTTGCTGTAATATGATATTAGATTACACTCAGCCATTTGTGCACGGCTCTTGCAGAGATTCCGTAAAAACATGCAGTCAATTTCTTGAAAAAGTTAATTAACCAACAATACAGGTCACGCAGTCAATGCCTGCCGTGAAACAACACTCATTGCCGGCTTTGCCTTTCTTCTCGCTTTTTTCTTTAATTTATTAATCCAAATGAGCGTACCCGTAACCGGTAATGTGGTAGCAATCAGGCAGCTTATGAAATAAAGCAATTTGGTAAATCCGCCGAAAACAGAACCGATATGTAACGCCTTGATATTTCCTGCAACCCGCTCGTTAAAAGGTTTCTGTCGAAAAATTTCGGTCTTAATCAAAGCACCGGTACCGGCATCAACGGTAACCCGATCCCCAGCCGCCGGAGCAAAAAATCCTGTTTTGGTTTTGCTTACAGCATAAGTCTGGTCTTTGGCACCGGGAAAACTGATTCGCAGATCGCCTTTGTATGGTAATTCCTTATTAGCCGTGGCAATCACATCCTGCAAAGCAATAGTTTGAGCCGCGTCTATTGCCGCCATTTTTTTATCTCCTCCTTCTTTTTGCGGAGCTTTTGTTGCTACCGCAGGCGCTTTATAAGTACCCAGCGTTTTTTGCAATCCGGTACGATACCATTCAAAAGACCATTGCGGCCCGGTAAGGCCCATAATCAGCAGAAAAATAAAAGAATAAAATGCCAGTGTATTGTGCAGGTCATGATTGGTTCTCTTCCAGTTTCCGCCGGCCTTTATTTTAAGTCCCTGCCTCCAGTTTCTGATCCGGTTCGGAAACCAAATAATCAAACCCGTAATACAACCCAACGTAAATAGTATGGTGGCGGTACCGGTAATATATCTTCCCAGTTCTCGATTTTCTGTTCCCTTGATAATAGGCGATTCCACTTTATCCAATAGCAGCCATCTGTGCAGGCTGAACATATTTCCCATAAAGGCTTTCATTCTGCCTTCATCATTTGCATTTCCCTGAATGGTACCGGTATATGGATTCACAAACCACGCAGTTCCAAACTTACTTTTCTCACCTTCTTTTTTGGTATAAATAACATAACTTTTTTCTGCGTCAGCAGGAATGTTCATCGAACTGACCTTGGCACCGGACTCTTTTTCTACCACAGCTATCAACTCTTCCACAGGCTTTTTATCCGCTTTCGTTTCACTCACCTTGTATAATTCAGGCGATGCCCATTCCGTAAGTTCGGTGTTATAAACATATAGCGTTCCGCTTAAGCAAACAATCAGAATAACAATGCCGCCCGTGAGACCGAACCAGAGATGCAGATCCATGAACAGCTTTCTTATTTTTACCCAAATAGATTTATTTTTTGCCATTTACCCCGTTTTGGGGCACAAAATAGCTTAGTCAATTTCGGTTGGTTTACGGATAAGGGAAAAATCATTATAAAATAGCTCGCAGAGAGGCTCGGCCTGTATGAATAACCGGAAGTGAGGCCGATTTTCTTCCTTCGTACTGAAGATTCATCTCAATATTGCCCGGTAATCTTTTGGATAGTTCAATGTTCCAGAGCATATTTTTACCCGGCTGTAATCCGTCCAACAAGATAAAGCCTACCGGAGAAGCAGGGTTTCCCTTGAAAGTAATATTATTAAACTCAAGTCTTCCATTTAATACGCCACTCGAAAAAACATTGTATCTTACTTCGCCCTTGAGCGCATTATTTACCGCCGATTCTTCAGCCCCCAGGTGGTTCTTCTTTTGTTCAATCTCGTAAAACACAGATGCCCGGAAATCGGTTTTATAAATATAGCTCAATGACGGCTCCATACTAAACTCCGTCACCTCATAATTGCGCTGGATAAACGCCGGAACAGATAAAATTCGTTTTTTGAAATGAGAGTTCAGTGTAGCATTGATCGATCTGCTAAAGTTAACCCTGAATTTGCTGCCAAGATCACGAATGCGGTTGCTTTCGAATCCGTAACTCAAAATCGCTTTATTATTATTGACCCGGTGAGTGAGATCGGCTCCCCATACCGGACTGGTGCGATTAAAATAAATGCTGTTCGAAAGAAAAGAGTTGAGAGAAATTAAAGCCGAATCGGAAAATGGCTTTGCAAAAGGATTGAAAACAAAGTGGCCTTGTGATATTTCTTTCTTATTGATTTGGAGTGCAGAAGAGGTGCTAAATCTTTTCAGAAATTTTAAAAAATTGCCTGCATTTTCCTTAACGATCCGTTGCGGATTGATGACCACATTGTAGTTAAACTGAACATAGTTGGCTTTGATAAATTCATTGGTTGGTGTTAGAATTCTGACCCATCTTTTTTGATCCTGAAATACCGCAATTTCAAATTCATCAAGCTGAGGCACACCATCCTGATTATAATCCACCCACATATAATATCCCTGCCCTGCTGGCACTTCTATGTAAGTAAACTGACGTTTTTGTTCCTGCCCCGCCCCTAATTCGTAAAACAAAGTTCCATTCATCAATCCTTTCCATTCATTAAAGTTGTAGTCAATTCTACCCAAAAGGCTTTCGTCATCCTTTAGTCCATTGGGCTTGGCGAAATCCTGATTTGCATGCAGTTTCCGGTAAGTGGCATTCAGCCGGAGCTGACGTGCTTCGCTGCTTAACAGCTCAGTATTTACAGTAAAATTATCACTTCGGTCAGATGCTTTTAATAGACCCGCTTCGGGTAAAAAATTTTCGCGCGATTGCCAGGCGATGCCCCACCTTGCCGGTTTGGAAGGATCGCTCTTCAAATAAACCTGCCAGATATTAAACGCGAAGCTGACGGGCGATAAGGTATCCCATGCTTTTATTAGCATTTTATTGTTTTCGGACGAAAAGGAAATCCCAGCCTGATAATTGGCCAGACTTTTAAACGTTCTGTTTACGGAGAGATGAGGTCGGAAAAAAGTTCCTTTAAATAAATCGCTGTTGGCTGTGGTAAGATAGATTCGGTTGTCAAATCTCCATCCGTTCTTTTCTATGATGCTCTCAACGGTATTCCGGATGCCCATATAATCTCTGTCGCGACGGTAATTGCTGAATCCATATCGAAGAAAATTTTTATTCTTGTCCTCCACTCCTATCTGCAAATTCAGGAGATTTTCATCCGCCGGTGGATTTATAATCTCAAGTCCCCAATCTCTGTAAAACTCAACGCCTCTCAAGGTTTCAATTGGTTTAAACCTACTATTAACGTACTCATAATCCAGATGGGTTATAAGATTCAGTTCATTTGTTTCTCGCTTCCTCAGTGGCTTCTGGCCATCATAATCTAACCGGATGGCGGCTCCCTTATTTTCTGTATTGCCAATAGCCGAAAAAGTGTTGGGATCATAGTCACTGAAAGCGGCCGACACCTTAATACTATTTTTTTCGTTCATCATATATTCTGCTGAGCCTGAAATGACCTGGTGTTTTTTGGGTGTAATTAAAAAAACAACCGGCTCCCAGTCACCCTGTGGTTTTCCGTCAACCGGAGCCACCCATTCAAAAACCCGGCCGTTGGCATTGCCGGCCGTAGCTACATAATTTCCTTTGCCCGCACCTACATTCGTAAAAGATAAATTATACAGGGAATCACTTTTATCAAACGAATATATGTAGATGGTATCGGTAACACCATTTACGGTTGTGTCCGCCTTTTTATACAGGATTCTGTTGATGGAAAAAGTATCTAAGAATGCGCTTGGATACAGGGCGTTTTGGATATCGTTGCCAATGGTAGAAAGAAAATATTTCTGCTGGGTAGAAAGGGTTTGATTGATTGAACTGTTTTTTGCATCTGCGTTGGAATAGGCACCCACACTGAACTTCCAGCGGTCTTTTACCTCAAATTCGTTTCGCGCGTAAAGCATGGAATTGAGGTAATTCCGGTCTGTGTATTCAAATTCAGCCTGAATACGGCTGTCCTTTGTAATCAGTCTCTTTGCTGTAAAAGTGAGTTCGGCCATATTGTAGTCTATCACATAATCCCTATCCTCTCCCCGCTCCATCAAAATGCCATCTATATATATGCGCTCTGTGCCTGCCAGTACGGCAAAATATATTTCATTGTTTCCGCCATACAATTTATAAGGCCCTTGATTACCTTCGATGGGCGTAATAATGTTTCGGGTAAATTTACCCTTGGCTACGGCTCCGCTGGCAGTAAAACTGTTTTTGTTACCATTTTTAAAACTGTTTTCTGTGATAAATGATCCGCCCTGCAATCTCTTGTAAAAATTCAGATACCGATTGTTGCTTTGCCGGATATCGATATCACCAAAATTCATTTGCCATCCTTTCTTTTTTACCTGCATGAAAATCCGGTCAAAATCCTGAATATTTTGGGTATTCCCATCCGGCTGAATCGGAATATTGTTATCGCTGATAGCTGCGGTGAATTCAATACTGTCGGCCAGATAGCCATTGATCTGCAGATTGAGAGTTGAACTTACTACTGCATCCTGACTATTGCCGAAGGATAATCCCCGGCCAAAACTTCCGTAGTAGTTCATATCGCCAAAGTCGAGCAATTTATCATTGGTAGTTTGTCCTTTTAAGTAATAGGGAACTTCTGCGGTAAAGTTGTACTGAATGCTGTCAAAATCAAACCGTCGAACCATCTCTCTCGATTTGAAAGGAAATACACGGTAAAGAACGGAAAGGCTGTCGGCAGGTAACTTATGGAAGATGAGCAAACCGGCGTCATAAACCACCTGATAATCATTTCGCGCGAGCTCTGCTATCTTGACCGAACCGGGAACAATACTCAGGCTGTCTAAATGAAG
>JBIQMB010000017.1:0-15722 GCA_044463745.1 Chitinophagaceae bacterium
GATCGCTGTTGAATGAAATGGCTAATGTGGAGAAAGCACAGGGGAAATATGAAACGGCAATCCAGCATTACCTTGAATCATTGAATAATTCAATGTCTTTTGATACCAAAGAAAAGTATATAAATATTTCGGTCGGTTATTATAATGTAGCCCTGGTTTTTGAAGAGATGAAGGAGTTTGGCAATGCGGTGAATTATTGTGAGAAGGCAATAGAAGCTGCTGAAACAGGATTGCAAAAAGCGACCGACACTGCATACCTGAGTGCATTGCATAACAGACTGGCTATTTTCAAACTCGGGTTAATTCATAATTTGCTGGAGACAAATGAAACGCAAAAGGCTTTGTCGCTTCTGCAAAGTGAGCAAGAGGGAATTAAGAGTTGGAACAATAATAATATGAATGCATTCTTATATACTGAATGGGGAAATTATTATGCGAAAACCAATCGGTATGATGTCGCCATAGAATCATACAAAAAAGCTCTTGATTATGCGGCAAATATTGATCAACGAAAAATGCTGGCGCTGAAAGCACTCGGAAATATCTATAAACGCAAGGGTAATTATGCGGCTGCCGAAGCGGCTTACCGCCAGATATTAGATACCAGGCAATCCAGAAATAAACTAAAAATTCAGACCGATGCCATGCGCGAAATTGCTGAAATTTTATTGTTGGATAAAAGATACAAAAAATCAGCCCTGGCTTTTTCGCGGTACAATTTGTTATCAGATAGTTTGAATGAAATGGAAGTCAAAAGACTGGTTAATGATCTGGAAAGTAAATATCAGGTAAAGCAAAAACAGGACAGCATCCTGGTACTTCAAAAAAATAATCAGATTCAATCTATGTCTTTATCCAAAAGACGGAATGTAAATTATGTATTGATTTCAGGAATCGGATTATTACTCCTCATCGGTGCATTGGTGTATCGAAATATGAAAAGCCGTCATCTCATATTAAAACAGGCCGAAACCCTGCATAAACAACATATTCAAGAGCTTGAAAAAGAACACCTCCTGGTAGCGGCTCACTCCTTAATGAAAGGACAGGAAGAGGAACGAAGCCGATTGGCCAAGGATCTGCACGATGGGGTAGGAGGGTTACTTTCAGGCGTCAAATTAAGTTTATCAACTATGAAAGGAAATGTTTTTCTATCAGAAGAAAATGCCCGCGCAGTGGAAACGATTATTAATCAGTTGGACAGTTCGATCAATGAACTACGAAGGGTTTCGCATAACATGATGCCCGAAGCGCTCATCAAATTCGGACTTAAAGAAACGCTTGAAAATTACTGCGAGCGTATTAATCAGACCGGTGGGTTGCAGGTGAAGTTTCAGGCATATGGATTGGATGAGCGTATGGAACAGGATACCGAAATTACATTATATCGGATTGTGCAGGAATTGCTGAATAATGTGATCAAGCATGCGGAAGCAAAAAACGTATTGATACAGTTGACGCGGGAAAAAGATAAGTTTTCTCTCACTGTAGAAGATGACGGCAAAGGGTTCGATCCGGAAACTGCCAATACGGGTAACCACTCCGGTTTAACCAATATCAAATCACGCGCAAGCCTGCTGGATGGTAGTGTAGATATAAATACCTCGCCGGGGCAGGGCACTTCAGTTACCATTATCGGTAAGTGCTAAGCGGTCCACACGCTGAGCGTTAGTTTTGTGCAGGGCAGGCGGCAAGAGCGGTATTGCCAGCCGCCGCTCAGGAACCAAAAGGAGAATACATCTACCGCTAATCAACAACGAATATCGAACCAATAACACCATGATGGAATTCACTTCCCGTCTATCTCAAGAAGCCATTGCCGTGCTTCCTCTCTCGCTGCTTGTACTACATCCCTGCCGGCTCTGAAGCACATCTTCCAAAGAGGATCTTTTTGTTCGTACGCTTCATCTGCAAATCGGCCGCTGGAAGTAAGTCGCGCATCGAAATCTACTGTATTCGATAACTCCAAAAAGTCTTGTAGTCGCTGCTTTATGAGTGTTTCCGGATCCTTTGGGTATTTCTCCCCGTCTAAAACGTTATCTACCTGATTATTGATTTTGTTACTCAGCATTTTGCCGAATTTTGGAATGCCCAGCTTGGTTTTACTGTCAGGATTGATCTTTTCATTGCGCCATTGCTGATACGCCTTTTTGAATTCATCGGTTGCTGTGTATTCTTTTGCAAATTTCATCAGTTGTCGCATGCCATCTACACGTCGCTCGGGCGGCAGTTTTCTGGCATTAGCTACAATGGATGATGATCCCGTATTTAAAATGCCTTGTCCGATCGATTTGACCAGATATTCCTGTGCCTTATCCCGGGTTGTATCCAGCGCATCAAAAACATTGAACACTGAATAGGCGACCAAAAGAAACAGAAAGGAACCGATTAAGATATTTGTTTTCATTTTAAAAAGGTTTTTATTGTCTTCTAAAATTTATTGATCCATGTGAGAGATAAGGGATTGTCTTTCTTGCATATGAGCGAAAATTACCAGACACGCGAAAACCGTCGTTTCAAGTCCCCGGGCCGCTATCATTCATGAAATTCCAACGTTACGGCATTCTTATATTGAAACCGGCTTTCGGGCATGAAATCAAAAGTGATTATATCCTTGTAATCTTCATCGGTTTCTCTGTTTTTCAGATACAGTAAATAATCTTTACCCTCGTAAGTGTAGATAGCCAACGCTTTGTATCTGCCGATAGGCACATCCAGAATACCATTTGTTTTACTGTTCCAGTTTTCGCTGCCATATTTATAGTATAACATTTCACCTGCTGAGCCATCGATAAGCGGCCCATCGGGTTCTAACACAAGGGTTATATTTTCATTGCCTTTGATTTGGCTGTTGATGCCCGCGCCAATTGTGATCAAACCACCATAATAGCTGTGATCATTGTCAGGAGCCTTTCCGCTCACCTTCCATGTGAAGTTGCAAACAGCACCCTCTTCATTAAAGCTGATGATATTGTCTGGGTGCAAATCCAGCGTGTAGGTACGCCCGTTGTACTCCTTACGGATGCTGGCATAGGCGCGCCAGATACCATACGAACCCGTGGGCATCTTGATTTTATAGATGCCGTTTTTGTCTGTTGAGCCATTGATATATGCATCATAAAGGACCGTATTATCCAGTAGAATTTTTGCACCCGGTATCGCATTGCCTTTTGAGTCGGTCACCTTGCCCGTAGCGTATCCTTTTGCCGGTCCCGATGCGCCTTTATCACCGGTTCTTTCCTTACTGCACGATGTGGTTAAAATGAATAGGAACATTAAAAATGCAAAGGCTGTAAATTTTGATTTATGTTTCATTTTGCATAAAAGATTTAGATGGGTTAAAATATTTTAAACCGATGGTCAGTCATTTCCTTGCCGGGCGATTTCTCACCCGGTGAAAGGAAATTTGTGTAACCGAATGCCAGATCTATTTTATAAGTCGAAGTGCAAAAGGATAGCGGTAATTATCGCCATTAGAGGTTCGCAACGCAGCGATGATGCAAAGGATGACATCAGCCAGCCAAATGAGCAGGATGAAAAGTGTTCCGATCAAAACGATGATAAGCACTGTGCTAATGGCCATCGCAATAGCAATGGTTATTTGAAAGTTTAAGGCTTCTCTGGCCTGTGTCGTTACAAACTGAGCCGATCGGTCATCTTTCTTCATAAGATAAATAATTAGGGACGGAATAAACCCTAAAACAATACCTCCAAGATGTGCCAGCATGGCCAGCGTTTTGTCGTTATTAACCTGTACAGTTTGTGGCTCTGTAGCGGGGATTTCTGTTGTTTGCATGATTTTGTATTTGTATGAATGATTGATAAATTATTCTCTGTTTAATGAGGCCGCTCTTTTCCCAGATCCGCGATCTTTATGGGTGTAGCATTTTTGTCGGGCGCCCTAAAAGCGGCTCCCCATGCCATGATGGATCCATCGGCCAGTAAGGCAAAGCCCGCGGATACTGCGGCATAGATGCCGACCGCATTTTTGATCGTGGGAATTATTTGCGGCTGCCCGGTATTGATCCGTGTGCCTAAAGCACCAAAACCTCCATCGCCCCATCCCATTACAGTACGGGCCGTGGTCAACAGTAAATTGGTACTGTGCCCTGCCACCATTATGGCGCCTCCCGTAATATTATTCACCTGCCGCGGGGTTTCAACGTTTTGCCCCTGTAGATGCCCTGTTTTATTATTTCGGTTTTCTCCCCACGACCACAATGTTCCATCGGCTTTTAGCACCATCCGCATACCGTGAATATTGGAACAGATAGCCGATACATTTGTGAGTCCTGCAACTTGCTGCGGGGTGGATGTTGCCTCGGTACCTTTATTTCCCAACTGTCCGTAATTATTTTGCCCCCAGGTCCATACTGTTCCGTTGCTTAGTAGCGCCATCGGCCCATGTATGGCAATAACGTCTGAAATTCCAACGACTTTTTCCGGCGACACTGTATAACTTTCTGTTACCGTAGTCATGTAATGCAACACAGGTTTGCCGTTTCCGGTTAATCCGCTTCGCGCATTTCCCCAAGCCCACACGGTGCCATCGGTTTTCAAGGCGTAGGAAGTGTTCTGGTAAGCTGACACTTCTATTACATCAGAGAGTCCTGTCACCTGCACCGGTTTGTCGCTGTTGCGAAAACTATAAAGCTTGCCTCTTCGTTCTACTAGGTCTCTATTGCCCAGTTGGCCGTACTCATTATTACCCCAGGCCCATACGGTGCCGTCATCCTTCAAGGCGAGGATATAATCAAGCCCATTTGAAACAATCTGCGTTACGTTTGAAATACCTTCGAAATCCTGGAGATTCCTCATCACATCGAAATATTTCAGCTTGCCATCGTTTGTCCGCACAAACAATCGTTTCTGTTTTTCTTTTCCCGAACCCATCTGTGCGATACCCATCCAGTTCTTCACAGGCTGCACGTCGGGCGATTGTGCATGAAGCAGGCTGCTGATTCCTACAAATAGAAGTATAAGGATGACCCTCATGATAAAACAGTTTATTTGAGGCTTTGTTTAATGTAGTGATAGTCGATGCTATCGTAAATTCTTTTTACCTTTTCCTTCATGTGTTCGGGGCAAAAATTGCCGCTGGCGTGCCAGTAAGCGATCATAACCGCCTGCGTTTTTGCCGGTGGTAATTTATTGTCATAAAAGTCTGGATTGATTACATACAAAGGGTAACCTTCGCGTCTGCCAGGAGCGACCAATCTCTCTGTATGAGGATCCTTTGTACGGCTGAGATCCATGTACGCTGTCATTTTCTTTTCTGCATCTGGCATCGCCTCAATTCCTTGCTGATAATCGCGAATTATTGCATCACTCGCTGCTATTCGCCCTTTTGCCCGCACAATGGCTTCCTCTGTTCCGTTTATGGATGTCTGAATTATTTTCTTCATTTCCTCTTTACCTTCTGACGCCAGATTTGCTTTGGCTTGTACCAGCTCTTTTTTAAAGCGGTCGATATCCTGTTCAGATTCCTTCTTTTTGAAGTTTTCCACGGCGATAAGGTATACCAGATACTGCTGGCGGGTGAACGGAATGAAAACATGCCTGTCGCTTGCCGTCACTATCCTGAACGAAAACTGCGGATAATAACCTGTCGGGAATCCATACGATTTGAAACTATATTCTGTGTAATCGGCTGTAGAATCAACCATCGGAATCTTTTGAAAGGGATGTGGGATGTTGTACCGCTCATCGTAAGCATTAAAGAAACCGGCAGTCCGGGAGAAAAAACCGGATGGATTCAGATAAATTTTGATGGTGGAAGATGCCTCGTCCTCGGCCGCGACGAATCCAGAATTATTAACCCGATAGCTTTTCAGAAGAATAGTCAGGAGGCCTGCGTAATGCTTCTCCCCTAATTGTGGTTGAAACCGTGAAATGTTTGCATGAATATCTCCTCGAAAACCTACCGGCTCCGCAAATAGCTTACTTGCTTTTACCGCAGTCAACAGGTTGTTGAATGTGGTATTGAGGGTCTTCACCGCAGCGGCGGGCCCCTTCACTCCACTAAAGGCTCCGTTTACCGGAAGCCCGGTCAGCTTGCCCGGCACCTCTGATGGTTGACTTGGCTGGGCTTGCAACGAAAAACCCACTAACAAAAAATTAATATATAAAAGGACTTTCATTGTCTTTGTCTATTTTCCGATTTATGATTTGCGAATGTCAATTACCTATTGCTTGTCGCCAATTGCCCACAGCTCTACATCTTCACAAACTCTACCCTTCTGTTATTCGCCTTTCCTTCCTGCGTGCTGTTGCTGTCAATAGGTTTAGAAGCGCCGTTTCCTTTCGTTGTCAACCGCCCCTCATCAATTCCCATTGCCACGAGCTTCGTTTTTACAGCTTTGGCGCGTTCTTCGGAGAGTTTTTGATTAGCATCGGCCTTACCATCACTGTCAGTGTGTCCGTTGATTTCGAATCTCAAATCATTGTGTTCTTTCATTAACTTGACGATCTCATTAAGCGCCCCCATGGATTCGTCTTTGATAGATGATTTATTGACATCGAACTGAATACCGTGGGTAATAAACTTTCCTTCGGTTACAATCTTGTTGTACTTATCATCGCCGCCGGCAGCGAGACGAACGTTTTTGATTTTATAACCGTAACGACCATCAGACAGGAAAGCAAACTTTCCGGCCCCTGCCGGGAAATTATTAGAGGCGGAAACACGCGTGGCTCCTATGTATGCTTTGGCGATGTTCTTTCTGAAGTAAAGGGCTACATGATGCCACACACCGTTTGTTTGCAGTGCTTTTGCCAGTTCACCAGGCACTTTATTCTGACCGGCGCTATTGTTTCCCAAAATGACGCTTTCATTGGAATGTATGACGAACTTTCCTAAACCATACCCGTCAAAATTGTTGTCATCGGGAGCCAGGAATTTTACGGTAAAATCATTCACCTGGTCAAACCGCGATTTGTCGTTTTCATACATCAGGTCAAATTCCAGTGTAAACTGTTCTGGCAGATAACTGTCATTATCCATCAATGGTGTAACAGTGACATAGCCGCCCTTGTTTAAATGAAGAAACTTCTCTCCTTCATGAGTTTGAATTTCAGCATTCCCTCTTTTTATTATAAGGCGTGCCGGCAATTCAGCATCTGCTTCTCTGCTTAAATCGGGTTGAAAAATGATCTTGTCGCCGGGCACAAAATCATAGCTTGCATAGCTGGTTACAGTTCCCCTGGTCTCTGTATTTGCAACGGATTTTGATTCCTGGCCGTTGCTATTTACGGCGGATGTGTTTGTGCTTCCTTTATCTCCTTTTACTGCATCAGACGCCGACTTGTCAATCTTATCAAGCGTGCGGTCTGTGGCATTACCCGCTTTGTTTACCACTTTGTTTTCTGTGCGGTTTTTCACCTCGCGTTTTATGCGATCCAAAATTTGCGCATGGGCGGATTGATAATTAAGTGTGGCCATTGTTGCCACAAATACACCGAGAAAAATTGCTTTCAGTTTCATGATGTTTTAGTTTAATTGTTAGATTACAAAATTGCTTTGTAAATAAGGTGGGAACAATCGTGTAATCCGGTATTTAAAAAATCCCCTTTTTAGGGGAAGTGATGTTTAATCAATTTTAGTGAGGTCTGATTCGCTGACAATAACTGACCCGTCGAGTTCCTGCGTTCTTACTACTCCGATTCCTTTTGATAGCCAGGTCATCACCGTTGTGGTCTTTTTCGAATCGTTTACTACCATGTTATCTACAATCATCTTAGATACAATGGTCGTCTGCTGTTCTATCTTGATACATTGAAAAGTACCGAGTGATGTTGTGATGCTTTCCTCACCCTTCACGACTGCAGGATGATTGGTGATGTTGAACGTGGCCTCTGTTTTACTATTGCCGTCCATCTGTATTCCATGATAGCCTGCTACCAGCGTTTCGGCTGAAATCACAGCGCCTGCTTGCGCCTTATGTGGTACGGCCATCGTACCCGGATTTTCCTGATGCGTGAATGTGGTAAACTGGGGGCTAATCATATCCATCATTGTGTAATATACAGCCGGTATGGCACTGTGTACAATGGTTTGATCCCGGTTATATAATATGGATGAGCTCACCGGATCCGACCCCGGGATGGTGGTGGTTATGGTAGCCACGCGGTAACCTGAGGAGTCTTTGAAATTACTAACTGTTTGCGTAAAATGACTGCCCTTACCATCACCTTTTGTAATGGTGTAATTCAGTCTGGTGTCTTTGGGAGTTGTATATCCAAGCATAGTGCCCGGCGGAATATCGATATCGCTTTTTTCTTTTTTACAACCGATCAGAAGGGAAAAAACGATACATACAATGAAACCGGATGAAATGAACTTTTTCATGTTTTATTTATTTTTAAATGAAATAATTTGACCTGTAATTAATTGCCATGTTTTCATAAGGCTGATTGCGAATGCAAAGCTGCTTTGGTTGGTAGAATATATCAATCCTGTATTACGGTATTTTATGTATCCCCGAAAAGGTGTATTTTTTGGATAGTTTTGGCTATGCCGTAGTTTTTTTTCATTTTTATGATAAAGAATGTCATTTGGCGAAGCCGATATTTTGTGAAGTCAGGATAACAACATAACCGGAAGACGCAGGTAGAATATTGTCGCCATTTTTCAGTCAACCAACCAACCGTTAAAAGCGCATGAAGCATTACAACCTCACCATCATCATAATTTGTTTGCTGCTGAGCTACTCCGCTAATTCCCAAACTAAAATATTGGATAGTCTGGAACAGCAGTTTAAAATGTTGCCATCTGATTCTACGGCATCTGCTCTTTTTAGCGGAAAGGCTCTTTACTATCATGGTCAGGAAAAAATGGATTCATTTCAGCTTTTTATGCATCGGCTGAAACAATATGCGGAGAGCCATGATTACCCTGCGGGTTTAGCGGATCTGTATCATCTTAGCGTGTACCAGCATGTGATGCAAACCCAGTACGATACGGCCATCTTGTATGCGATGACAGAACTAAAGTGGGCACTGAAATCCGACCATCCGAAAAAAATTGCGTACGCATATAATTCTATTGGAAACACCTTTATCTATCTCGGTAATGGTGATTCATCAGCCATTAATCTACTCCGCGGCCTGCCCTACGCGTGGCGCAGTGGCGACAAGAGGTTGCCGGTTAATATGCTGTTCAACCTAAGTGCTGCGTATAATATCCTGGAGAATTATGCCCTTGCGCGCGATCATGCAAAGAAAGCTTATCTGGAAGCTGAAAAAATTGCAGATAGCCCGTACATGAAATTGAGTCTTAGCAACTGGGCTACCATGGAGGCGAAATCGGGAAATCCGGATACGGCCATCATTATGTACAATCAATTGGCGAAGGTTGCCAGAGCGGAGAAAAATGATTTTCTATTAATGGATATCTTCAACAATGTTGGAGACCTTTTGTTTGAGAAAAAGGAATATGCAAAGTCGCTTGACCAGTATAATAAGATGGCAGCCGTATTGGAGAAGATCGAAGACCCGGAGTATCAATTCCTCCTCTATGCCAACCGTGGCAATACACTCACGGCACTAAACAGATTTTCTGAAGCGGAAAAGGATTTGATAAAGGCAACTGCTCTTGCAGAGAATCATGCTGATAATTTCAGATTGAAAGTTGTTTACGGGTTCAGGTCATCCCTTGCAGAAAAGATGCATGACTACAAAACAGCTTTTTCGTATTGGAAGGCAGCGGATTCGTTGAAACAATTAATTGCCAATGATGAATCGAAAAAACGGCTTGAGCAATTGGAGGTACGGTACCAAACAGCCCAAAAGGATCTTTCCATTTCGCAGCAACAACTTCAATTGGCCAATAAGGAAAACGCAATCAAAAAGAAGAACATACAAAACATGGCCTTGCTCGGTGGATGCGCCCTGCTGTTAATCATCATCGCCCTGGCCTACAAAAACATACGCCACCGTCATCGTTTGGCGCAACGCGAACGCGAAATCCACGACCAACAAATCAGCGAACTCGAAAAGAAGCACCAATTGGATGCAATGCTTTCTATGTTGCGGGTGCAGGAAGAAGAAAGAAGCCGCCTGGCAAAGGACTTACATGATGGGATTGGCGGATTATTGTCGGGAGTGAAACTAGGGCTTTCATCGGTGCAGAGTAATCGGTTTCTTTCAGACGAAAACACGCAGCGGGTAGATGCCGTTATCGACCAATTAGACAGGTCTATTCAGGAGCTACGAAGGGTTTCGCATAACATGATGCCTGAAGCTCTTATACGTTTCGGATTAAAGGAAGCACTGGAAAACTATTGTGAAAATATCAACCTCTCGGGGAAACTAAAAGTCAGGTTACAGACCTATGGTATCCAAAGTAGAATGGAACAAAGCAATGAAATTTCTATTTACAGGATTGTGCAGGAGTTGCTCAATAATATCATCAAGCATGCAGATGCAAGCAATGTGCTGATACAATTAACGCACGAAGACAATAAATTTTCACTCACCGTAGAAGATGATGGCAAAGGTTTCGACCTGGAAAGTGTAAATGCAGGCAACCATGCAGGGCTGGCCAATATCAGATCGCGCGCCAGCCTTATGGATGGCAGTGTGGACATAAGCACTGCCCCAGGACAAGGAACCTCTGTTACCATCATCGGCAAGTGTTAGGAAAAGCGGAAAATAAAAATTTCACATCTTTACAAACAAATAATCGCAGAATGCAGAACCGGGATAGAATACAAATCTTTATAATCGATGACCATCCGATGGTGATAGAAGGCTTGCGCTCATTGCTAAGTCAGCTTGATTTTGTGCAGGTAACAGGTACCGCTGATAATGGTGATCATGCAATGAAATGGTTAAAAGAAAATTCGGCCGATTTGGTTCTGTTAGACATTAATTTACCTGATGTAAGTGGAGTAGAACTTTGTAAAACCATCAAGGATAAATATCCAGACATTAAAATTTTAGGTATCAGCACATTCAGCGATCGCAGTTATATTTCGCGAATGATCGCCAACGGTGCTTCAGGTTATATGATTAAGAATGCTTCATCGGTTGAGATAGCCGAAGCCATAAGGGTAGTGATGTCCGGCAAGTTGTATATGAATCTGGATATGGAATATCTGTTAAGACCTTCGCCGGTAGCGGGTTCCGGTGCCGATATTCCCGAACTGACCAAACGCGAGAAGGAGATATTGGGGTATATCGCCGATGGCTATACCAATAACAAAATTGCTGAAAAGTTATTTATCAGTCCGAGTACCGTGGATACCCACAGAAAAAATTTACTTACGAAACTTAACGTAAATAATACGGCTGCCCTTATCCGCCTGGCGGTGGAAAAAGGGTTGTTTTGAATCTGATTATTTTAGTTGCCTACATTTTTTAAAATAAGGTTTGTCCGGGATTGCAAATTCACCCAAAATTATTTTTAAATTAAAAGAGGTGACTTATGCCACCTCTTGAACAATATTATTATTGAGTGGTTCATGACTATTCTATTGCTACGATGGTCACATCTCCCTCTTCATCTAATTTCGTTTTGAAAGGCGTTAGGGGCAACCAGCCGAAGGGAAAATCGTGAATTGTAAAGTCTTCAGCAACCACGGTTGTGGATGTCTCGGTATGGGGATAGTCGGCACCACAATTATCAGTGGTCCATGTCGCCTTAAATTCGCCATACTCTCTGGCATCGCCGTTCAGCACTATCTGAAACGGGAAGTTTGGATCCGGTTTGGCGCTCACCTTTAGTCTGAGCTTTGATAAAAAAACACCCGTATTGCTTAATGGTTCCAGTTTTATACCAGACATGCAGGTACAATTACCGGCTTGTAATATTTTTAATGGCGTTGTTTTATACTGAGCTGAAGCAATGGTGAAATTATCAGAAATCGTAAAGTCTACACCACCACCCCAGCTTACTTTATATGCATAACTAAAATCATCAATGCCATCACATTCGTCAGAGCTGATGCGCGCAACCTCATACCGCCATTTTCTGGCGTACACGTTTGTTTGCTGTACAATCTGAAGTTGTCCATGGCTTACGGTGTTGATGACGGCAGTGATCGCGATCGGATTATCCAAAGGCATTTTTGCAGGAGAATTATAGGTGAAAACATTTCGGGTAAAAGGTTCTATTTTTCCTACGGTATTATTCCCGTTTGTTATCCCGTTCACCATCCATTTGTCGGGTTTGATAATTTGGTTATGAATATCATCGACACTCACGGGTGGGATAAATTTTACCGGAGCTAAAAGCGGGCAGTCAGGGCAGTTTTCAGTCGCAGCCGGATTTACCGGATCTCTTTTAAGAATTTCTCCAACTTTTTCGATGATTTTGATCATTTCTTCGTCGGAACTCAAGGGTGGCAAATCCATCACCACGCACACCTCAGCCCGCTGACTGGTGAGCATAGGCAAATTTATTTCATTATCTCTCGATAAGCGTTCATTAACCTTCATGTACAAATGAATACCGGAAAAGTACGCCCATTTACTAAAATGTGTAATCTTAACCGAGATGGTTTTCTTAATCGGATCAATTTTTCCTCCAATGAGCGAATACCATTTTCCATCTTTATCATCTTTGAAAGCAAGACCTACATTGAAGGGGGAGTTACCACCAAGCATTTCATCTGTATAGTTAAATGTTAGGGTGACGGGTTTGTTAAAACGCGTGCCCTCCGGTAAAAGCTCAAATTCCTGCAGCACAGATCCTTCATCAGGGAATCCGACTGCGGTTTTATTAAGACTTATCTTCAATCCTTTTTCCATCGCACCGGCGGGGATATCCAGACTGAAGCCATCCGCCAGTTTAACCGTTAGAGCCGTTTCATTCGTTGGGCCCTTTATCGTGTCATCTGTTCGGTTATCTTTTTTGCATCCCAAGAGAAAAAGAAATACAAATAAAACTAAAAGGGTTTTTTTTCCTGATATCATAATTTTTGTTTTTTATGTGTTGACATTACGAAATATGGTTAGGCCGTGGGGCCAAACCGAAACTCTGCCAACGATTTATGATTGCAAAAATGCCTTATGCAGGAGCGTGAAACAATCCTGTATTACGGTATTTTATGTATCCCCGAAAAGGTGGATTTTTAAAGAAAAGAATCGAATGCCTCTTTTTTCATTTTTGTAATATATTACCCGGTTGAGGGATGTAATCATTTTCTTAATTCAAAAGAAAGAAAAAGACAACCGGGGTTTGGGTCTGTTGTCAATTGTAAATATTAAGGCGTTCCGGAAAGGAAATACGTCTGTGCTGATAGATATTATTTCAATGGGTATTGGTAGAATATACGTCAATTCTGGCCGATAAATATCTATCCAGGAATATGAATACGAAGCGAATGTAAATATCATCGTGGCGTTCATCATCCAGGAAATGAAAAAAGGCTATTTTAAATTCTCTATGCCGATGTTTTTTCTTAAAATTTATTTTTCGAAATATTAATCAACTTTTCCGAAATATAATAGAAGTCATCGTCGAATCCACTTTTATACGACCTGCCATTACAGAGAATAACCGTACTGTAATCCGGGCCCATCACCCAAAAGGTAGCAGTACCGGCCAGGTTTCCTCCATGGTACCATGAATTCGGAAACAGTCTGTGATTCATTCGCCAGCCAAGCGCATAATTATTTCCGTGAGAGGCGGTCAACATCAGATTCCTGGTATCAGCATTGATTATATCGCGGGGATTATCTTTGCCATCAATGTAGGTAATCAGTTTCAGCATTTGTTCCGTAGAAGCTATCACTCCTCCCGCTGCTGCTATCACATTCATATTGTTGAGGTATCCGTTGTATCCGTCCTGCGAATAATATACAGCTTCATTTGTTCTTTTTCCGTTTCGGTCGCCACCCACATGTACATCGGTAATGCCTGCCTGAGCCAGGACCTCTTTAAGAAAAGTTTCGTACTTCTTTCCGGTTACTTGTTCAATAACGGCCCCTAATATTCCAAAGCCCATATTGTAGTATGAGAATTTGGTTCCGGGCTCTGATTGCGCAGAGGTTAAAACATACTGAATCAGTTGATCGAGCGACTGACCGCTGAAACTGGAGGTAAACATCGGATCAGGATTACTTTCCCATCCCGATGTATGGTCGAGTAAATTACGAACTGTGACCTTAGCTGCGAGTGGAGATACCTGCGCATATTTGTCTTTCAGAATTCCAGCCGGACCGAATACCCTGGATTCTACGTCTATCTTACCTTCTTCAATCAATTTCATGATGCACAAACTGGTAAATTGTTTGGAAATGCTTCCCAGCCGGAATAAATGAGAGGGGATTGTTCTGACAAGATTTTCTTTATCTGAAAACCCGAGCCCGGTTTTATAAACAATCTGAGAATTACTCATTTTCAATATGGCGTAAGAGACGCCGGGTATATTATACTTTTCCTTGAATTCATATAGAAGCCTGTCGAAGTCGCTGATACCATGCTGAGCGAGTATAGTAAAACTTTTCTCTGATCCTGTTTCGGACCTTACAACCGCTTTAATGGTTTTAGAAAGATCGAATTTGCCTGAGAGATTACCAACAGGTTTCGCATTTAAAGTGAGGGTCGCTCCCTTACTGATTTTAAACGTCAGATTTACCTGAGATAAATCGGCCTCATCGGATAAAGTGATGTATGCATTTCCATTCCGAATATATACGTAGGCATCGGAAGAAAAACCCGGATTATCCTTTTTCAGGATGGAAATTTCTTCAAGCTCTTTTCCGGTTTGCGGAGATGGTTTAACCGGAGCCTCTTTTTTACACGCAACAAAAACGGTAGAGAGAAAAAAGAAGGCTGCCATGAACCTGTAAACAGATTGGTGAAATGTGCGATTTTTTGTGTGACTGATCTTCATAAATAAGGAATAAAAGGTTTTGAAATCAAGCAGACTTTCAAAAAATAGCAGACAGAAATTTCAGGGAAGGAAAAATATTTCTCTGTAATCCAGTCACTTGCCGGGAAACCATTTTTGGATTGTTGCGTTGCGAATATAATAAAAGGTGTGAAGATAGGCTGCATTATTTGCATGAATTTTTATGAAATGTAGAAAACGAAGATGAAATAACAGCAATTATGGCAACCCTTCATTTTTCATTTGATAAATAGCTATTTTCGAAGGTTTGAAGAAACATAATAAATCTCGTAAATTTCGGCCATGAGATGTATCCTGATTTTGGCATTATTTTTAATTTTTTCGGCAGCTCATTCTCAGATTGTGAACATAGAAAGTCAGCGGTTGCAAAGTGATACAACCGGATGGCTGGGCAGTTTTGGCGCCGGTTTTAAACTGGATAAAAATAAAGTTACGGTGTTGAATCTGAGCACTACAGGCCAGATTGAATATAAGGCTCCTAAAAGCTTGTATCTTTTTCTGGTCAATTATGAATTGCTGCACGGAGGCTCGCAAACACTTCAGAATAATCTGTTTTTTCATTTGAGGTACAATTACAAGGTGAATGATGTTTTGAGGTGGGAAGCCTTTACGCAGATGCAAAACAACAATCTGGTTGGTATTAAAAATCGATGGCTGATGGGTACTGGACCCAGGTTTAAAATTTCGAAAACCAAAAAACTCGCTCTCTATGCGGCCACCCTTGCCATGTATGAGGATGAGAAGGTGCTTCCTGAACCGGTGGTGCATCACCAGCAATTGCGGAGCAGCAGCTATGCCACCATGACCTGGAGACCGGTGGAAAAATCAGAAATTGTCTCAACCGTATTTTACCAGCCTCTGTTT
>JBIQMB010000018.1:0-15316 GCA_044463745.1 Chitinophagaceae bacterium
AGCAGAAGACCCTGGACGCGACCGTATCCCGCTACGATAAGGCAGGCAGCCAGCAATATCGAAATTCTTTTCATCATAAAATAGATGGTTTATTTTTTTCAAAATAACTGCTTTATCGGAAACATTTTTAAAAAATTTAGAAATACAGGGTGTCTCAAACTTTCATGAGGGAAAATGATAATAAAAAGAATATCCAAATCGCTAAAGAGAAACCCATTCATGCCTGAGTGATATCCCCTATCTTTTCAGGGAAAACCGGTGGCTTCACCTCAGCCATCTTAGCCGCGTGGAAGCCTCTCGCAAAATCGATGGCTTCTTTAATTACGTGTTGCATATCCAGATACCTGTAAGTACCCAATCTGCCAAGAAAAGATATCCTGCTTAAGGATTCTGCCTCCCGGTAATATTTTGCCACCATTTCCTTGTCCTTGGCCAAACGTTTTGGATAATAAAGCGTGTCCCCCTCCATGGCCTCGCGGCTATACTCTCTGAAAATAATCGTCTGATCAAATTTCTTCCAGGGCGTAAAATATTTATGTTCGGTAATGCGGGTGTAAGGAGTCTTTTCATCGCAATAGTTGATCTGAGCACATCCCTGGAAATCCCCGTTTCGAATTTCTTTTTCGAAATCTAGCGTGCGGTAACCTAAACGGCCAAATTCGTGGTTGAAATACGCATCTATCGGCCCCGTAAAGAAAACATGATCGAACTCATGCACCTTGATTTCAGCAGAATGAAACTTCCTGTTCATCCTTACTTTAATGCGCGGATGATCCAACAGGTTTCTGACAAACTCCGTGTATCCCCTTTCCGGTATTCCGGTATAATAATGCAGGTGGTAGTTATCATCGTAATCAAATCTGACAGGCAAGCGTTTCAAAATAGAAGCCGGCAACTCCCGGGGTTCGCAACCCCATTGTTTTTTGGTGTAACCATAAAAGAAAGCCTGATATAACTCCTGCCCCACGAACCGAATGGCCTGCTCTTCGAAATTATTTGGCGTTCCTTCGAATTGACCACCAATCGATTCAAGAAACTTTTGGGCAGATTCGGGCGTAAAAATTTTATTGAAAAATTGATTGAGCGTAGAAAGATTGATGGGCAAAGAATAGACCTGGCCACGATGTACCGCTTTAACCCGATGCACGTAATGCCTAAGTTCTGCATACTGATTAAAGTAATCCCAGATCTCCTTATCTTCCGTATTAAAAATATGAGGGCCGTAATGATGCACCATAATGCCGGTCTGCTCATCTGTAGAGGTAAAACAGTTTCCCGCAAGGTGATTCCTTGCTTCCCATATTTCTACCTGGCAGTCAAACAGACTAACCAATTCACGCGCTAACACACTTCCGGAAAACCCGGCACCAATAATCAGAAAGGAGGATGCCATAAGCAGGACTCAAACCGCTAAGGTAGTGATTTATAAAAATCAGTTTGAAAATCAATAAATTTGCCCTTTTTATTGATATGACCACAAAACATAAGAACTTACTCATAACCGGCGGTGCGGGATTTATAGGGTCGCATTTGACCCGTTTGTTTGTAAACAAATATCCTGATTGCCACATTGTGAATCTGGATAAACTGACCTATGCCGGAAATCTGGAAAATCTGAAAGATATTGAATCCGCATCCAATTACACCTTTGTAAAAGGAGATATTCAGGATGCCGATTTGTTATCAAAGCTCTTTGACCAATATCATTTCGATGGTGTTTTGCATTGCGCTGCCGAAAGTCATGTTGACCGGTCGATTACCGATCCGCTGGCTTTTGTAAAAACGAATGTATTGGGAACGGTTACACTTTTGCATGCAGCCAAAGAGCACTGGAAGGAAGATTTCGAGGGCAAATTATTCTATCATATTTCTACCGATGAGGTTTACGGATCGCTGGGCGACACAGGATTTTTTACCGAAGAAACTTCTTATGATCCGCGTAGCCCGTACTCGGCTTCCAAAGCTTCCTCAGATCATTTTGTACGGGCATATTATCATACCTACGGACTGCCGGTTATTGTGAGCAATTGTTCCAATAATTATGGTCCCTATCATTTTCCTGAAAAGCTTATCCCACTTTGCATTCATAATATACTTGAAAATAAGGCACTGCCCATTTACGGCCAGGGGCTGAATGTGCGCGACTGGCTTTTTGTAGAGGATCATGCCGCAGCTATTGACCTGATTTTTCATAAAGGCAAAATCGGCGAAACCTACAATATCGGCGGACACAATGAATGGAAAAACATTGACATTATCCGGGAGCTTTGCAAGCAGATGGATAAGAAACTTGGAAGAGAGGAAGGCACTTCTGAAAAGTTGATAACCTTTGTTAAGGACCGGGCGGGGCATGATCTCAGATATGCCATTGATCCGACAAAACTTACGGAAGAACTTGGCTGGAAACCCTCGCTGCAGTTTGAGGAAGGCTTGTCGAGAACCATTGACTGGTATCTGGCAAACGAGAAGTGGCTGAAGGATGTTACCAGCGGAGATTACATGAAGTATTATGAGAAGATGTATGGCGGATAAAGGTAGGAGGATAAAGAGGCATAGAATGATAATCGAAAGCTCAAATAATTTAAAGCACCGGGAAATTCTAAGCATTCTAAATGATAAGTTTTAAATTATCTAAACATAAAATCCAAATCTTATATCAACCCTTAAAATAAATTCAATGAAAGGTATAGTTCTTGCCGGCGGCTCAGGCACCAGACTTTATCCCATAACCATGGGAATCAGCAAACAGCTAATGCCCATTTATGACAAACCGATGATCTATTACCCGTTGAGCACGCTCATGCTCGCAGGAATTCGGGAAATACTTATCATTACCACGCCTGAAGATCAATCTCAGTTTCAGCGACTTTTAGGAGATGGAAGCCAATGGGGTTGCCATTTGGCGTACGCCATCCAGGAAAAACCGAATGGCCTTGCTCAGGCCTTCGTCATTGGCAAGGATTTTATTCGTGATGATTCCGTTGCGCTGGTATTGGGCGATAATATTTTTTACGGCAGTGGGCTAAGTAAATTATTACAGTCATCCGTTGATCCGGATGGGGCCATCATTTTTGCTTATCCTGTTATCGATCCGGAAAGGTACGGTGTTGTTGAGTTTGATGAGAATAAAGTAGCCATAAGCATTGAAGAAAAACCGGTTCACCCAAAATCAAACTATGCTGTTCCCGGGCTTTATTTTTACGACAATTCCGTAGTGAATATCGCCCATAACATAAAACCGTCTCCGCGTGGCGAATATGAAATCACCGATGTAAACCGCGAATATTTAAGCCGGAAAAAACTTAAAGTAGCCGTATTCGACCGCGGCTTTGCCTGGCTTGATACCGGCACATTCGATTCCCTACATGATGCAACAGAGTTTGTACGCGTCATCGAAGAGCGCCAGGGATTTAAAATCGGCTGTCTTGAAGAAATCGCCTACCGCATGGGCTTTATCGATGCTGCCCGATTAGAAGAGTTAGCAAAAAAATTTGAAAAAAGCGGATATGGCCAATACCTGCGGAGAGTAAAGTGATTTTGGGTTTATTGCGACGCAGACCGAACAGATTTTTGAAACCGGTTACGTCTTTAAAGACTCTTTTCTTACAGCCTCTCTGCAATGTGATGATGTAACCAACATACGCAACCGGATAAGTTCACTGATCGCTTTCGAGTTATTGATTCACCTGATTCTCTATCAAAATATCCGGATAATGCTCCTTTGCTAAGGACCAATCCCATGGCGATAGGCGATGGATTTCATTATCCACGATCCGCACATTTTCTAATCGGCCATCCAATAACCCTATTGCATAAATTAACCTACCCGAGGTATTGATTGTATTTTTTTCAAAAATAATGTTTGAAGTTCCCCAGTCGTTCACAGAAACGGATGGATACAATAACCCTAAAACGGCTTCCCCAACATTAATAAACGAATTGTTTTTTGCTGTATAATATCCCCCGCTATTGCTATGCGTAATGCATCCCTCGCTATGCCCGGTAATCTTTGTAGGTATTTCATTCGTATTTTCGAAATGATTATTCTCAAATTGAGAGTGTATATCCTTTTCTGCTACGTGCAGTCTATCTATCGAAGTGTGGATAGCGCTACCATTTAAATCTTGAAAAAGAGAGTTTGAAATATAGAGATTGTGCCCTACCACCGTTTCACCGGGGCTATTGATAAATTGACACCCGGAAATAATGGTTTTCCCTTTACTTGATGCCATCACAGAATAGTTCAACAACCAACTGTAAGTGCCTCTATTATTATCTCTGTTTCCATCAAAAATAATATCCTCAAACGTGCAACTTTGTGTGGGAAAGATTCCGGGTTGCATTCCGTCGATTTCAAAAAACCGAATGTCTTTAAACAACAAATTACCAGGAACAAAATCGGAAACGCCATCTTTGAACTTACCCAAAGGATAAAACAATGTTACATAGTTACCTTCTATAGCAGTTATCATATTTCTTTGGGTGGCTGAATTGTCCTCTTTGTTCCCGTTTGTAATTATAATCCAATCTTTAATCCTCAATCCTTCGGTTGAATTTAATTCAATTTGGCGGCTGTCAGAATTGGTAGCAGATACTAATGAATACTGAATCTGGTCTTCACGTTTTAATGTAGCAGGGCCTTTAAATCTAAGCGATTTCTTAACCGAAATAGTATGGTCTATATTGTATATCCTATCCTTAAAAACGAGCGTTGAACTGTCAGGAACACTGTCAATCGCTGTCTGAATTGTCATTTGATCAGTCATCCCAGGCTTTCTAAAATTTTCTATATAAATAACCCGGTCCGGTACATCAGGTGGCACGGCTCGTTTATTACACGAAAAAATAAATAGAAATATAAAAAACATTAGGGTATAATTCTTAAAATTCATCAGTCGGCTAATTTAGATAGGCAAACGAATACACTCCATTTTTATTTTTGGATACCAAGATTAAATTTGCAGAGTCGCTGAAATTACTAAGGTTTAAATTAATATCTGTAGCCGGATTTAAACGATGCAAGAACAACCTGGAATTTTCGAAAATATAAAAATCACTTATATCCTCTGAAAGGAAATGGATTTTCAACTTCTTTCGCTTCACATTATAACTGTAAGTGAAGTGAGTTTGACCAATCGAACTCCTTTCTAAAAAGCTCATCGCCGAAGAGCTGCCTGACAGATTTGCTTTCGTCCTGAAATCATTAATCAATTTTGTTTTCACCTGTCTTATGATACTTTCAATTTCAGGATTTCCATTTCGCCACATGTCTATTTTTTGATTGTAAAACCAAACATATTTATCTGAGCTTTTAAACGCGTAATATAGATTTGATTCTAACCAATTTTTTTTCTGCACTTCTGTAAATCCCTTACTATAAACCGGGTTTAAAGCCAAAATCATATCCAAAAATATCGGGTAAGCTACTGGTACATCCTGATAAGTTTTTTTCAATTCCAAAGGCATCATATCTACACCCCAATCTCTTAATTCCTCACCCGAAAAAACGAATTGAAACTCATCTCTATAACTAAATCCCAATTCATTGCCATCTACTATTATCGAATTCGGATTTTTTGCCGTCATCATCCCTTCCACAAAAAGGGGGTATAAGGCCATACCAGCCTGCTCAATGGGCACCTCTCTTGACTGCAATGTAACAAGGCTCAACATCCATAACGAAAGAATAACAGGATCTTGTTTGTATTCCTGCAACGCCTGCATAAACTGATAGCCTCTCTTCTTGACCTTTTCACCCACCTGCTGATAAGATAAACCCTTATAAAAGGAAGAATCGTAAAGCCACGGATCAGTTTTAGGATTTACATAGTAATATTCAGGATCAAAAAAAATACCCTTCGCGCCTGAAATCATTACAGCTTTAGAAATGTTCTTAACATTTTTTAAAATTATTTCCCATGCAGAATCATCAAGCCAGTTTGCTCCACTTTTACTTTGTGCCCTGACTCTGATAAAATTATCCGTAAAATTTTTCCACTTGATACCCTTTAAATCCTCAAACTGAAATTTTTCTTGCTCATAAAGTGTTGTATCAAATAGATCAAAAATTTTAAAATCGAAGGAGAAAGCTACACCATCAAATGGGCGGGTTTCCATCCGCTTAATATTCTCTTTTATATAACTAATAGTAGGATAGTCCCATCCAAATTGAATAAGCTTCTTAGGATATTTTTGCTGGGCAACGCCAGAAAAAGAAAGAAAAAGCAAAAGAACCAGAAAATTGAAAAATTTCATAGAGCTAAAATAATGAGGATTTTGTTTTGTTTTTCCTAAATTATCGGCCTCTAAAAGATGATAATTTTATAATTAACTTCGCAAACTATCTGCAATTCGACATTTAGTTAAAAACTATTTAGATGATACTAAAAATAATGAAAGGGCTCTTGCTATCATTTTTTCTCATCCTTCTCTTCTGCTTGCCTGAAGTTATAAATGCCCAGATCAATTTTTGGACATCAACAGATTTAAGCAATATAAAAGTTGAAAATATCAGCAACAGCGAACTGCAAGACGTGCTGGACAAAGCTACCCGCGAAGGATATTCAAAAAATGAAATTATTCGATTAGCTGCTGAAAGAGGGCTTCCACCTGCTGAAATAAGAATTCTCGAAAACCGACTATCAGGACTGAACACTACCGGACTCCATAAAGATAAAATGACAGACTCGGTAAGGCAGGAGAGTATAGATGACCGATATAACAAATATGAAGTTCAGACTCCAATGCACAAAGTGAAAATTGATGATTCGATTTTTGGTAGTGAACTTTTCAGTTCAGGCAGTACGGTGTTTGAACCAAATTTGCGTATTCCGGCTCCGGCCAATTATATGCTTGGCCCCGACGACGAAGTTATAATTTCCGTTTTTGGACTTAGCGAAAAAAGGTATGCCCTGGCAATTAGTGAAACAGGAGAGATATACATCCCAAACGTTGGCCCGATTTTACTCGCCGGCCTGACATTAGAGCAGGCAGAAGAAAAAATAAAGAACATACTTTCTTCTACTATATACACCGCTATTAAAACCGGACAGACTAAGGTACAGCTAACGTTAGGAAAAATTAAAAGTATTAGAGTGACCGTAATAGGCGAGGCAAAAAAACCGGGAACATATACGGTATCATCATTGACCACACTATATAACCTTCTTTATTTATGTGGTGGCCCAACAAAAATGGGAAGCTATCGGGAAATAGAATTAATAAGGGGCAAAGAGAAACGTACATCTGACTTGTATGACTTTTTGGTTTATGGAGACTTAAAAGGAAATTATCTTTTGAAAGAAGGTGATGTGATCCGCATTCCTTATTATGAAAATCGGGTTACTCTAATCGGAAACGTAAAGAGAGAAGGTAAATTTGAGATGACAGATGGTGAAACGTTTCAAAATCTGCTTAAATTTTCCGGTGGTTTTAATGATCTTGCTTATAGAGGGCTTGTTACAATTACCAGAATTACTGATTCGACCCGAAGGATTATCGATCTGGCTTCAAAGGATTTTGCCGATTTTAAAATAATGTCCGGAGACCAGATTACAGTCAGTCAGTTGCATGAAGAATACGGTAATCGGGTATATATTACCGGTGCTATACACCGTTCAGGCCCCTATGAGTTTGTAGAAAATATGACGGTAGACCAATTAATAAATAAGGCTGGAGGCATCTTGCCCGATGCTTATTGGAATCGTGCATTAATTTATCGATATTTACCCAATAAGACGCCCACCATGCAATCGGTCAATCTGGATTCAATCCTTAATGTAGGGCAAAAATTTTATCTCCAAAAAAATGATTCCGTAGTTATAAATGCCCTTTCCTATTATCGCAGCCCGAACACGATAACAGTTTTAGGAGAAGTTCGTAACCCAAAAGATATAAAATGGAGGCAAAATATCACCTTGAAAGATGTGTTAACTGCTACAGGCGGAATTAAAGAATCAGGAGATTCATCCAATATCGAAATCTCTCGTCGGATTTCGGATATCAATCTTACAGAAGTAAATCATGAAGAAAGTCATGTGATTACGATTAATTTGTTTGATGCAGTCGATTCAGACATCATTCTTAAACCCGACGATATCATTTTAATTAAGGAAAAACCCGGATTTAGCAATCAAAGAACAGTCCTTATTCAGGGAGAGGTCATTAGTCCGGGCAGGTATTCGCTGAATAGGAGCAGAACAAGGATAAGCGACATATTGATAAAAACAGGAGGCTTCAGGGCTTCTGCGGACAGCTCATCCCTTACAATTCGAAGAATAAGTAAATCTGACCTTACAGCCGAAGAACGTAGTGAAATGTTTCATCGGATTTTAAACATTTCTGAAGATAGTCTTCAAAATAATCCTATTTTAAGAAATGAGCTATATAAAACCTACGACTTAATCACTATAGATTTAGGCAAGGCTCTTTCTCAACCAAATAGTTCAGCCAATTTAAGCTTGGAAGATGGTGACATTTTAACTATCAACCGAAGTTCAAATCTTGTTAAGATTTCGGGTGCTGTTTATTTTCCAACCATTGTATCCTATAAGCCCGGTAAGAACCTAAATTATTATGTAAAGCAAGCGGGAAATTTCATGCAGGATGCCAGAAAGACCGGAGCTTTGGTAATACAGCCCGACGGGCAAGTAAAAACTGTGAGCCACTTTTTATTTTTTAAGTTTTATCCAAAAATCAAACCTCGTGCAGAAATTTTTGTTCCAAGCAAAGACAAGTCGAATAAAACGAAAGTAGGACCTGCAGAATGGGCCGTAATCATCTCTGCCCTTGGAATTGTAAGTAATGTAATCCTTAATATTACAAAATAACCAACCTTAACCAGCAAATGAAATCGTCATCGAAATTGCAGAAGCTTGAACAAATGGTTGATCTGAAGTATTGGGTCAAGAATATTTTAAAATTATGGTGGGTATTCCTTTTGATTGGCTTAATATGTGGTTTAGCAGGATATTTTAACGCTAAATACTCAAAGGTCAAATATAGAAGTCACCTCACCTTCGCTCTGGATGACGGTGGAGGAGGAAAAGGAAATATCATAAATCTTGCCTCCGAATTAGGATTTAGTTTGGGAACAGGAACAGACATTTTCAGAGGCGATAACATCCTTGCAATTATCACGAGTAGATATATTATTGAAAACGTATTACTTTCCGAATATGACTCAAAGGATGAGAAGAAAACATACATGGAAAAGTTTCTGACTCTGGATAACTATTATAAAAAAAATAATAATAATCCATTGCATTTCCCTCTGAATGAAAAGCGAGAGTCGTTCACCTATAAGCAAGATAGTCTGCTAAAAAAAGTTTCTTCACATTTCGCAAAAAATCTGATTAAAGCTGAGCGGCCTGATAAAAAACTTGGCATTTATAGTTTAGAGGTTACATCCCCCGATGAAGAATTTTCCAAAAAATTTACGGACGAATTAATAGCCCAGGCTAACCAATTTTACATCGACCTTAGAACAAAAAAAAGTAAGAAAACCCTTGAAATACTTGATGACAGGGCTGAAGAGATGAGGAGAAATCTTAACCAAAGTATTTCCGGAAAAGCGCAGGCACAAGACGTGAACCTGAATCCTGCTTTTTCGAAGGCTCAAGTTCCAATAACCCAACAGCAAACGAATATTCAGGTTTATGGAACTGCCTACGCCGAAATATTCAAAAATCGAGAGATGGCCCGCTTTCAATTTTTAAACGAAACACCTGTGATGGTTATCATTGACAGAGCCGACTATCCCATGGAGAAAATTAGAAAGGGAAAGCTCAAAACAGCTGCAATCTTTGCTATAAGTGGAGTTTTTATTTTCTTTTTGGTTCTTTGGGTAATGCGCGTATATAAGTTAAGTATAAGAGAAGAGAACCAACCAAAATAATTTCGTGAATGAATATAATTATTCCAGTTTTTGGATTTGGTAAATCCGGTGGATACCGGGTATTATCAAAGTTGGCCGATCAGTTAATCGAATCCGGTTTTCAGGTTTCATTTATATCGTCAGTAATGAGTCCGAGTCCAAATTTTCCTACTAAGGCCAAAATAATCTGGATTGATAATAAAGGCAGAGTGCATAATAAATCACTCGAAAAGCCCGGTTCATTCCTGGATCACGTTATTGCGTTAATAAAAGCGTTTCAGTATATAAAAAAGAGCCGTTACGATTTAATTTTTTTGAATTATTCGCTCACTGCGGTTTTTCTGCCGAAATCATTAATACAAAAAAGTTTCTACTATGTACAGGCATACGAACCAGATTATTTTTACAGGTTAGGCGGAATAAAAAATTACATTCTGGGCAAATTGTCAGAGTGGAGCTACGCTAGGAATATTTTCACGATCGTGAATTCAGAAATTTTCAAAGATTTTAAAAAACTTAAATCATCAAGGGTACTACATCCCGGGTTGGATTTTAAACTCTTTTATCCTAAGAATCAATCAGCCAAAAAAGATAGAATCATACTTGGAACCATCGGAAGAACAGAACCTTATAAAGGATCGAAGTACATTTACGAAGCTTTTAAACTATTAAGAAAAAGTCATCCTAAATTAGAACTGCATATAGCTTATGGTTCGGAAGACATTTCTGAAAACATTCCAGGTGCTATATGTATTTCTCCAGCTAACGATATAGAACTGGCCGAATATTACCGCAGTCTCGATTTCTATATTTGTGCCCTCAATATGCATCTGGGAGCATTCCATTACCCGGTGGCTGAAGCCATGGCATGTGGCGTTCCAGTCATATCTACTCCGTTTTATCTTGTTTCGGAAGATAATTCCTTCGTAGTAGAAAAAAATAACGCCCGGGATATAGCAGATAAAATTTTAATAGCTCTTGAAAATGAAGATTTAGTTAATACTAAAATTAAAAATGCCCTTTCGGATGTCGCTTCTCTCACATGGGATAACGCAGGAAGTGAATTAGTGAAGTACATAGAAGAAAAAACAGAAAAAATATAAAAAAAATATGATTTTCTACATAATCATATTTATTGTTTTGGCATTTTTTGCGGTTGAGTATGAAATAGGTAAAAAGAACCTTTCCATATTCTATCTGATATTGATAGTTTCCTTGATATTGTTTGCAGGATTACGTTCTTCTCAAATAGGTAGAGATTATCTTCTTTATCAATTTGCCTTCGATTACATTGGGGAACCGTCTAATCTTACAGGAAACGATTTCCTTTCGGTTTATGAACCCGGCTTCATTGCCGTAACACTCTTTTTTAAATGGCTTTTTCCCTTTACTTACACCATTGCTTTAATGATTTTTTTTGCCGTAGCAGCTGTTTCCTTAAAAGCAATTTCATTTTATAAGTATTCGCTTAATCCTTTTTTAGCCCTGCTGGTGTACTACGGCTACTTCTTTTTTATACAGGAAATGACCCAGATACGCGTAGGGCTTGCTGCAGGTATATATCTATTTTCACTACAATATTATTTTAAAAATAAATATATTTACTTTGTATTTTTAATTCTGCTGGCGAGTTTATTCCACTATTCAGCTTTGCTCTTCTTATCTACGCTAATTTTCAAAAAAGATGATTTCAAATCTGTGTGGTTCATTATTTTATTATTCCTGACTCTTCCGTTGGGCATAATAAAAATTCCGGCATTCAATATCTTTAACATCATTTCTTTGGTATCAGAATCAAACGTAAAGCTTGAAAATTATTCATATATAATCGAGCAGAATTTAGGGGAATCAGGAAATATATGGACAGTATCAAATCTAATAAATATACTTGTGTCAGCTTACCTCTTGATCATTGTTCCGAAGGAAGACATCTTAAAAGATAAATACTTAAACCTGTTTTTAAAATTAAATATTACCGGGATTTTTATTTTTTCTTTATTTTCGTCGGATGCTTTATTGTCTTTTAGGATAAGTGAGCTTTTTAGTATTTCTTCAATCTTTTTGATCCCGTATTTGGTAATATATTTACCATTTAAAAAGTTTAATGTGTGGTTTGTTGTTATCATTGCTTTCCTATTGTTATTCTCAAATTTGTTTCTCGGCAAATTGATAGAACCCTATAAATTTTATGACTTCTAACTTAAAGATGGCCGAATCCATTGATGTGGTTATTGTGAACTGGAATGCCGGAGAATTATTGAGGAATTGTGTAGACTCTCTGCTCATACATGCGAATGACAGAGAAATTAATAATATTTTTATTGTTGACAATGCATCTACAGATAATAGTTTATCCCTGCTTCCTTCTAATAATAAGATTCAGATTTTAAAGAACCATGTCAATGTGGGTTTCGCTGCTGCTTGCAACATTGGTTTTAAGAAATGTACGGCCGAATATGTATTACTCCTCAACCCTGATACGGTTTTGTTTGAAGATACACTTATAAAATGCAAAGAGGCAATGAAACAGGATCCGGAAATAGACATTATGGGGGTACAACTTCTAACCAAAAGAGGCAAAATTTCAAAAAGCTGTGCACGCTTCCCTTCTCCATTAAGATTCGTTTTTGATTGCACAGGACTTTCATTGCTTTATCCTAAAATTTTTACACCTGCCTTACTTATGACCGACTGGGATCATAAAACCAGTCGAACGGTTGATCAGGTAATGGGTGCCTTTATGTATTTTCCTAACAGTCTTTTTCAAAAAAATGGCTACTTTGATGAACAGTTTTTTGTTTATTACGAAGAGTTAGACTTTTGCAAAAGATTAAGCAAAATTGGGGGCAAAATATGGTTTAACGCCGATATTCAATGCCGCCATTTGGGAATGGGGACAACCTCTAAAATTACTGCCTTCCGATTATTTTTAAGTATAAGAAGCCGATTAAAATATTGCAGGAAACATTTTTCTTACCCAGGATTTTTAATTGTATGGCTCGCTACTTTTTTAATCGAACCGTTCACCCGGTCAGCTTACAGCCTTATTCAAAAAAAAGCAAACGAAATCCCTGATATATGGCAGGCTTACCGATGGGTTGCTTCTGGTAAGGCCAACTTTCCGAGCTAATAATGAACCTTAATTAACCTCCGAAAAAATACGTTCCCAGATTTTATCCAGCTCATCATCTGAATAATAATTCTTTGTATAATCGTAATTATGTTGAGAAATAGCTGCACGCTGTGCAGCCGCCATTTCGAAAACTTTCCTTAGCTGATCCACCCATTCTCTTTCAGTATGGCAATATAAAGGACTCTTTGCATGATCCATCACAGCTCTATAGGCAGGTGTATCAGAAACCACAGTAGGCAATCCGCAAAACCAAAATGAAACCAATTTATTAGCAGGTTTATTCCAACCAAATTCGTTTTGGGGATCTAAAGGAATAATCGCACAGTCTCCCTTTATTAAACTTACATTATGCGTTTCCAACGTCCATTCATGAAAGTGTGTTTTAATTGGAAGTTTCTTGAGGAAAGAATCAATTTTGACGGAGTATAATTTGGGAATTACGGGATACGATGGATTTGAAATAATATGAAGCTCACAAAAATCGCTGACCTCGGCCAGAAGCTTTCGATACGCAAGAAAGTGAGGCAAAACGACCGACTGCCCTTCCCAAACCAGTTTCATTTTTCCGCTTATCTCAAAGTTATCTTTGCGAAGCCGATATTCACTCTCCAGATAATCGGGGCTTAAAATCGCTTTTTCATTCGTCTCCAATACAGCTTGGCGAAGAACTTCATTTGAACAAATAACTACATCAGCAATCCGTATCCATTTCAATATGAGATCGGTGTACCTGATAGTAAGATTCTTTTCTTTACCCAATAAAAACCGGCCGATTCCTTTAAACCATTTTGTAAAAAGACCGGAATCAAAAATCAGACTATCTACCATTTCAAATAAGAATCTGGTTTCCGGATAACGCTCTTTATAATGAAGCCAGAGGCTCAAATTGGAAGGAGCCGTAAGAAGCACGACATCATATTTTTTAAAGGGGTCTGCGATCTCAAAAGCAATATTATACCGGTTAGCAAAATACGGGAAGCGCCTTCGATCTCCCGGCTGAGAGAGATCGGCTAAATAAGGAACATAACCAATTTTTGAATCCATTAACTTCATCCAATAAACAAATAAAGAAGCAAATGTAAAATAGTAAAACGGCAAACCTAACTGAATCAATAAAGAACCTTTTCTTTACTTCGAATAAAAACCGCTTAAATAAAATAAAGATTTACTTTCTTTGTTTGAACGGAAAGCAAATCCACAACCAAACTATACAGAAATGAACCCAGTTCTCGCTTTTCTGAAATCACGGCCCGTGAATGTAATCTGTTGGAAAATTAGATGCAAGTTATTTAATTCAAAGATGCCTGAAATAAGTGAGTGGCTCGATTTATTCCGTAATAAGGAAGGTATTGAAATTGGAGGCCCGTCCGGAATATTCAAATCAACAGGATACCTGCCGATTTATCGGGTAGTTAAAAAACTTGATGGAGTAAATTTTGATTCTAATAATATATGGAGCGGCATTACAGAGGATAATCTTTATCATTACGAGGGTCGGAGCGGAAATCATTATATTTTGGACGGAGTAAATTTGCAAACTATTCAAGATAACCGGTACGATTTTTTATTGAGTTGTAACAATCTGGAGCATATCGCAAACCCGATTAAGGCAATTTATGAATGGAAAAGAGTATTAAAAAAAGATGGGACTCTACTACTTATACTCCCAAAAAAAGAAAGTAACTTCGACAACAAGAGACCCGTTACTTTGATTAGTCATCTAATGAAAGATTACGAAAACAATATAGCCGAGGACGACCTGACTCATCTGGCAGAAATTTTGGAATTACATAATCTTAAAAGAGACCCGCTGGCGGGAAACAGGAAAGCCTTTGAAAAACGTGCAAGAGAAAACAACAGATTCAGAGCCTTACATCATCATGTTTTTGATATCCCTTTACTGCGTCAAGTAATGGACGAGACAGGATTTAAAGTATTGAGAACACATGCAACTCCTACCGATTATTTTATTGCTGCAAGTAATGGATAACAACTCTTCCAGATTTCAAAGGCTGAAACATCTTCCCATTCTAAATTAAAATTTCTGAAATTTATATATAGTTTTGGCCTGTTTAAGACACAAAAAAAAATTGCCCGTATATGGATAGCAGGGATTTAAAGAAAAAGATATATAAAGACTCCGTTTCGATTACTCACAGGCACTTATTGTCCGTAATTAATACAATAGTAAATGAGGAGTCAGCCTTAAAAAATAAACCTACCATCAAAATCCTTGATGCTGGTTGTGGCGATGGAAACCTGACCTTTTTTTTAAATAAATACTTACCCCAGTTTCATAAAGAAACCAC
>JBIQMB010000019.1:0-15193 GCA_044463745.1 Chitinophagaceae bacterium
TGCACTGCATTTTTTCGGGTCACCACCATAAGTGTGGACACAAATGCGACGATGGCTGCGATATAAAAAATTATGTTCATACAGTTTATCCTGTTTTATTAAGGTAAAAGGGTTCTGACATCCACCGGTGCATCCTCTTTTTCGCCGCCGCCTTTGGGCTTTACACCCACGGCCACGCCGGCCTGCTGGTAAAAGCTGTATCCATGATATTTACCCATGCCGTCTATCAGCAGATCTTCTTTTTCATATACCAGATTTTGCCTGTTGTATTCTCCCATTTCAAAATCGGGTGTTAATTGAATAGCATAAGTGGGACAAGCATCCTCACACAGCCCGCAAAAAATACATCTTGAAAAATTAATGCGGAAAACCTCCGGATAACGCCTTCCGTTTTCATCTTCAGTGGCTTGTAATGAAATACAATCAACCGGACAAACCGCTGCACACAGATAGCAGGCTACACACCTTTCATTATGGTCGGGGTCGCGCGACAGAATGATTCTCCCTCTCCAGCGTGGAGGCAGATAGGGCTTCTTTTCAGGATATTCAATGGTTACGCGTTTCTTGAACATTTTTAGAAAGACCAGCCACAACGATCGGACATTACTCAGCATAATTTCATATTTAGGTGGTTGACAATACAATAGCTCCTGTTACCAGTACATTGAGCAGGGCCAGCGGAAGTAACAGCTTCCAACCGTAACTCATCAACTGATCATATCTCGGCCTTGCCATGGTAGCTCTTAACAGGATAAAAAACAATATAAATGCAAACATTTTAATCAAAAACCAAACAATGGGTGGAAGGAAGGACGGGCCAAGCCAGCCTCCAAAAAACAAGATGGTTATCAGACACGACACCAGCGTAATACCCAGATATTCACCAACGAAAAACATCCCGAATTTCATCCCCGAATATTCGGAGTGATAACCGGCCACCAGCTCACTTTCTGCTTCGGGCAGGTCAAAGGGTAGGCGATGGGTTTCAGCCACACCGGCAATCAGAAAAATCACAAATCCAATAAACTGAGGCACCACGAACCACATTCCTTTTTGTGCGTTCACAATGTCAGTCATATTAAATGAACCGGTCTGGATAACCACACCCATTAACGAAAGACCCATGAACACCTCATATGAAATCATTTGCGCAGCACCTCTCACGCCGCCCAACAATGAATACTTGTTGTTGGATGACCAGCCGGCTAAAATAATCGTGTACGCCCCGAGGGAAGACATTGCCAAAACAAATAGTAAACCGATGTTCAGATCGGCGATGACGATACCCGGTGCAAACGGAATCATAGAGAAACTCATCAAGATGGTCATCATAATGATGGTAGGCGCCAGTATAAAAACCTTCTTATCTACAAAAGGCGGTATCCAGTCTTCCTTTAAAAAGATCTTAATCATATCGGCCATCACCTGAAAAATGCCAAAAGGACCAACCCGATTGGGGCCCAGGCGTTGCTGCCACACGGCCAGCATTTTTCTTTCCACATATATCAGCCCCGCAGCTATCGTTACCGTGCCTAATAAAACCCCTACAATGATGATTATCTGTATCCAGATTTCGTTCATAACCTTTGTTTAACAAGTTAGAAATCTACAAAATTTTAATTATCCATTATGCCTCTTTGATATTACTGAAAAACGGGAAATGCAATCCAACCGTTTCCCTGAAGTTTTTCGGAACCAGAACCACGTTGTCGGGGAGGCTGTTATCCACCTTCACGGGTAAAGTAATATCTTCAGAATTATAATTGACTTTAATATTTTTTGCACTACTCAATCCGTTTTTGTCAAGCGCATTTTGCGAGATAGAAACCACGGCCTCGGGAATTCGCTTGATAATTGCTTCGCTCAATGAGCTCAGTTCGCCTGAACCAAAAATGTGCCAGCGGGGTAGTACCTCAAACTGTCCCTGACCGGCTGAACCGGAAGAATCTGAAATCCGGATACTGCCGTTTTCCGTCGGCTCTATCAAACGCTTTCCGGGGTTACCGCCATGAAGCGGACCGCCCACTTCGATCTGGTATTTATTGATAGACTGAATGGAGTTCCAGCCGGGCGACCAGAAGTAAGTAATATCCGGTGCCGGTTGTTTGCCATGAAAACCTTCCATGGTATAGCTCAGCGGCGAATCCACATCCACAGGCGGCTTGGGCTCATGTACACTTACATTGGCATGCATGGCTGTGCGTCCGCTGTAGCGATGCGTTTCGCGCGGTATTTTCTGTGTGCCTTTTCTGAAATCCGCAGAAGGAGCAAGCTCCCTGATTTTTTCGAAGGCCGGATTTTGTGATACCATTTCCTCCACAATTTCATCGAATGGTCGTGCCTCCTCGGTTTGATGAATCATCATATCCAGCCAGGCCCAACTGCTTTTCATGTCATTGGCCGGTTTGAAAACCTGGTAATAGCGTTGCGCCCTGCCTTCGTTATTAACTGATGTGCCGCTCGATTCGGCAAAGGTTCCTGCCGGTAGCACGAAGTCAACTTCCGGTGTTGTCTGGTTCTCCAGCGAATCCAGCAGAATGGTTTGATGACAGCGGTCAAGAAAATCTTTTGCGCTCTTTTTATCTGTTCTGTAAAAGAGATCGGTCTCAAGCACTACGGCTGTGATATCTTTTTCATTATTCACACGGTCGGCAGCTTCGTTCAAGGCGCCTTTGGCTCCCAACATGGCCAATCCCATCGAGTTAACTTCGGGAACAGCAAGTGTGAGGCCCACATCTTTACCCGCATCTTTCAGCGCATCAGCAATCGCGGCAGCGTATTGTACAATCTCACTACTCATCATGCCGGTGCCTGAAACGATCAGCGGTTTTTGAGAAGCGGTCAGGTCTTTGGCGGCCTGACTTGCAAAAGCGGATAGCGTATCATCGCCTATAATGCCTCCTTTGATCGCAGTAATTATTTTTTTGCTCAGAGAAATGAGATCGGCTGTATTGCCATGATAGGTGGCGCTTCCTATTTCTTCAAGTTTTGTAGCATAAGGCGTAGCGAGAAGAAACGGTCCGGTTTCATTTTGAACCACCTCGCGAATCGCCGCATCATTCCACTTCTGAATACGAAGTTTATAAGCTTTTTGGCGCGGAAGCGTTTTGGCTGCCTGTCGAAGGCCGAGGGCAATCATCGGTGCGGTGTTGGTCACATCTTCTCCTAAAACCAGTACGGTATCATAGGTCTCAATTTCTGCCAACGATGGTGTACGTACTTTACCGTTTTGCAAAACATTCAGCACTGTATTTACTGCATCTGCTTCCCGGTTTGATATTCCCTGATAGAAGTTTTCTTCACCCACCAGCTTTTTCAGCATAAAGTTAGACTCAAGCGAAGCGCGCGGAGAACCAATGCCGATCATTTTAGGCCGTGAAGCCACAAGCTCTTTTACAGATTCAAAAGCATCTTTTCCGTTATTATTATCCTTCTGTGCCGCACGGGTCAATCGCTTTTCATCATTGACGTATTCATAACCAAACCGGCCGCGATCGCAAAGGAAATATCCGTTGACATCGCCGTTAAATCTGGTCATAATTCTTCTCAGTCCACCATAGCGTTCAGATGCCAGAACATTACAACCTACGGAGCATTGCTGGCAGATAGATGGTGCGCTGGTCAGGTCCCACTTGCGGGTGTAGTGCTTGCGCAAAGTTTTATCTGTAAACACACCCGTAGGGCAAACTTCAACCAGGTTTCCGCTGAATTCATTTTCAAGTGTTCCGGGTTCGCTTCGCCCAAAATAAACGCGTCCTGCCGATGCAAATACGCCGAAATCCTTACCGCCGGCATAGTCATTATAGAATCTCACACAGCGATAACATTGGATGCAGCGGTTCATTTCATGGTAAATAAATGGCCCCAGATCCTGATTAATATGTGTTCTTTTATTGAAGCGATAACGGCGGTAATTGTGGCCGATCATCACGGTCATATCCTGCAGATGACACTCACCACCTTCGTCACATACCGGACAGTCGTGCGGGTGATTAAGCATGAGCGATTCAATATTTGCTGCGCGAAAATCGTGTGACTTTTGATCCTTTATCGTAATCCTTGTTCCGTCATTTGCATCCAGCATGCACGCCATTACAATTTTGCCGCGCGTGTCGTTCTCATCCCGGTATTGGGTTACAGCACACTGGCGGCAGGCCCCGACGGAATGCATGGCCGGGTGCCAGCAAAAATAGGTCAGATCCATGCCCAACGACAGGCATACCTCAAGCATATTTTTGCCGTTCGGAACCTCGTACTCTATGTTATCTATATATACTTTAGCCATAAGCCGGTTTTTTCATTGCAAATACTAATTATGATTATGGTATTTGCATCGGTGTGTATTTATATGTTCTTCAAAATCTTCTCTGAAGTATTTAATTGCGCTTTGTAAGGGTTCCATTGCACCGGGCGCCAAGGCGCAAAAAGTATTGCCGGGTGCATTGTAATGCGTTTGATGAATCAGATGGTCTATATCTCCGGGCCGGCCGCGTCCTTCTTCCATAGCCAGAAGAATTTTGGCTGTCCATGGTAATCCTTCCCGGCAGGGTGTGCACCAACCGCATGACTCCTGAGCGAAAAACTGCTCCAGATTCAGACACATCCCGATCGGACAGGTTTTATCATCCATGACAATAATCGTACCCGTGCCCATACGGCTTCCGGCCTTGGCCACATCCTCAAAATCCATCTTGATATCCATGTGGTCAGGGGTTAAAAAGTCAGTTGAAGCTCCGCCGGGTAGTAATCCTCTCAACTTATATCCATCCATCATACCGCCTGCATGTTCTTCTATAATTTCTCCCAGTGTAACGCCTAAAGGTAGTTCCCAGATGGCCGGGTTTTTTACCTTGCCGCTGGCTCCGTATAACTTTGTACCGCCGCCTCCTTCCGATTTGCTTAGCGAAATATACCATTCGGCTCCTTTGGCCAGGATGTGCGGAATGTTGCTAAATGTTTCCACATTATTCACGATGGTTGGTTTGCCGAATAATCCACTCACCTGCGGAAAGGGAGGTTTATTACGCGGGTTGGCCCGCTTTCCTTCCAACGCATTCAATAGGGCTGTTTCTTCACCACAGATGTATCTTCCCACACTTGTGTGAAGGTCCATTTCAAGGTTAAACCCACTGCCTAAGATGTTGTTTCCCAGATAACCTGCGCGGTATGCTTCATCCAGTGCTATCTGAATGCGGCGAGCCGCTTCATGATAAGCCCATCTCAAAAAAACATAACTCATGGTAGCTCCGATAGCGTAGGCACTGATGATCATGCCCTCAACCAATTGGTGGGGATTCGATTCAAGCAATAACCGGTCTTTGAAAGTACCGGGCTCCATTTCGTCGCCATTAGCCACGATGTATTTGGGCGATGGAACATCGTCGTCCATCGGCACAAAACTCCATTTCATGCCCGTGGGAAATCCGGCACCACCACGACCGCGAAGTTTTGAATCTTTGACGACATTCTGCACCTCAGCCGGAGACATCTTCAAGGCTTTTTTGAGCCCTTCGTATCCACCTACAGCCTCATACTCTCTGAGCGATAGTGCCGTGCCGTCTTTTTTAATATGTTCGGTTAAAGGTCTTTCCATTTTTATTTATTCATATTTAGCCAATATATCATCCAATTGTTCGGGTTTTACATCGCGGTACAGATCTTCATTGATAAGGAAGGCCGGGGCATGGTCGCAGGTGCCTAAACAAGGGATGGGAAGAAAGGTAAACCTGTCGTCTTTGGTGGTTTGTCCAAAATCGATCTGAAGTTTCTCTTTGAACGCATTACGAATCTCTTCGTATCCCATGATGTAGCAGCTTACACTGTTGCAAAGAAAGATAACGTGCCTCCCAACCGGTCTTCTGAAAATGATATTATAAAAGGTTGCGATGGCGTCTATCTCATGCGGCGACATTTCCAAAATAGGGGCCAGCTCTTCGAGTGCCTGATCCGATACCCAACGATTATATTTTTGTACCACCTTCAGCGCATCAATACAGGCCGCCTGTCTATGCGGCAAATGATGGAATAGTTTGTCTATTTCTGCTCTTGCTTCGGGTGATATAACTTGTTCTGTTGCCATTCAATCAAAAAATTTTTATCTGTCTAAATCTGATAAAACAAAATCTACGCTTCCCAGGATAGCCATGAGGTCGGCGATGGTATAACCCTGACTATATTGGGGTACAAACTGGATGTGCGGGAAACTCGGAGTCCGAATCCTTGTCCGGTACGAGGTCGTACTTCCGTCGCTAACCAGGTAATATCCCGTATGTCCTTTGCTCGATTCCACACCAAAGTAGGCTTCGCCGGGTGGTAAAACCGGCCCCCAGGTCACATTCACAAAGTGGTTAATCAAGGTTTCAATATCGTACATCGTGTGTTTTTTGTCGGCAGGGGTCGTGAGCGGATTTTTAGATTTATAATCTCCTGCAGGCATGTTTTTCACGCACTGTTCTATAATCCGGATGCTTTGGCGCATCTCTTCTACCCTGGCCAGAGCCCGATCATAACAATCCCCATTGTGAAAAACCGGAACTTCAAAATCAAACTGATCGTAACCGCCGTAAGGCTGACGTTTTCTGAAATCCCAATCCAATCCTGTAGCCCGTAATCCGGGGCCGGTTACTCCCCAGTCGATCGCTTCCTCTGTATTATATACGCCAATGCCCACTGTTCTTGCTTTGAACACGCGATTTTTTAAAATCATTTTGTCATATTCCTTCAGTCGGGGTGGGAAGTAATTGACAAAATCCATAACCAATTGCTCCCAACCTTCGGGAAGGTCCTGTGCTACGCCTCCTATCCTGAACCAGTTAGGATGCATCCGGTCGCCACATACGGCTTCGATGATGGTGAATAATCTTTCCCTGTCGTAAAACGTAAGAAACACCGGAGTCATCATACCCAAGTCTTGCGCAAAGGTGCCATACCAAACCAGATGACTGGATATACGAAAAAGTTCGCACAACATGATGCGGATTACTTTGCCGCGATCCGGTATTTCTATGCCGCCCATTTTTTCTACCGCCATCACATAGGGCATATTGTTGAGTACGCCACTCAGATATTCTACCCGGTCGGTATAAGGAATATAAGTATGCCATGATTGCCTCTCGCCCATTTTTTCGGCTCCCCTGTGGTGAAATCCGATATCGGGAACAATATTCACGATGGTTTCACCATCCATTTGCAATATCAATCTTAAGATTCCATGCGTACCGGGGTGCTGCGGACCCAGGTTCAGAAACATCAGATCTTCGTTGTTGGGCGCATTGGAAGTGAGCCCCCACTCTTCAGGTTTAAACTGGAGAATGTCTTGCTGCTCCAACATCTGCTCTTCGGGCAACTTAAACTGACCCATTTCCGTAGCACGGGCGGGATGTCTTTTTTGGAGAGGATGCCCCTTCCAGTATCTGGGCATTAAAATCCTCGACAAATGCGGGTGTCCTTCGAAATTAACCCCAAACATATCATATACTTCTCTCTCGTACCAGTTGGCCGAACTCCACACACCGGTTGCAGTGGGGGCAGAAGGATTTTCTTCCGGAAGTGCCAGCTTCAGTCTCAGAAATTGATTTCTGGAAAATGAAAGCAGATGATAAACAATGGTGAATTTGCTTTCGGGCTGACCGTTTCTGTTTGCTCGTGCCTGTTCGTCAATGGAGGTCAGATCATATAAAAACCTGAAATCGAGGCCGGGCTCATTTTTCAAGAAGCCCAATACAGGAATGATGTAGTTCCTGGATATCCAGAGAGTCGGAAACTCATCGCTGGTGGGCTGCGTGTATTGCAGCGCTTCAGGAAATTTTAGTTGAATTTTTTCATGTATGTCATCGTATCCTGGCATATAAACGTTTTCCTCTTTAAGTTATCAAAAGATTGTATTCTGCTTTATCAAGTTTGATCCGGAGATCTGATTTCGGTCATCTTCTTCCGCTCTTCTCGCTTTTTATCCCTCTGCGATTGCATTTCGGGGGTAATGATTCCCTGCGGGCCAATCACCCAGTTAAGAGGCCGCTTTTCCTGGCCTACCTTATCGCGCAGCAATACAATTCCCTCTAAGAAAGCGTCCGGGCGCGGAGGGCATCCAGGCACATACACATCTACGGGCATAAACTTATCTACACCCTGCACCACACTATATATATCATACATTCCTCCGGATGATGCGCAGGCTCCCATGGCTATTACCCAGCGCGGAGCCATCATTTGCTCATAAAGTTTGCGGATGATGGGCGCCATTTTAATAAATACCGTTCCTGCAATGATCATCATATCTGCCTCGCGGGGCGTACCCCTGATCACCTCTGCACCAAACCGCGAAACATCATACTTACTGGTAATGCTTGTAGCCATTTCCACATAGCAGCAGCTAAGTCCGAAGTTAAACGGCCATATTGAATTCTTTCTTCCCCAGTTAACCATTGATTCCATTGTTGTAAGCACCACAGATTGCTGCACAACCTGTTCCATTGTGCCGGTACCTTTTAGGGTGCTTATGGGATCATTTGCCCGTGTGGTCCACCATTTCATGTTGTAATTGTTTTATTTTCTTGTTCGATTTCAGTTTTCTTAAGTAGCTGGCTTGTATCCGTTTTATATTTTTCGTGATAACGCTGTAGAATTTTTCTGCCCGATGGGCCAAAGTCGAGTGCACCGATTCTCCATTCATAAACAAAAACAGCTACCAAAATACCGATGAAGGTGGCAATGGCAATATACCCTGCCCATCCTAATGCCTTGGCGTTGATGGCCCATGCTACAATAAAAACCACCTCCAGATCAAAAATGACAAAGAACATGGCCAGAATGTAAAAATGAATGGGAAACTTAAACCGGGCGTCGCCTGTTACCCGCACACCTGATTCATATACCGTATCTGTAGCTGTTTCCTTATGCCTTTCGCCCAAAAAATAAGGTACCACAAGCATAATACCTACCAATAAAATAACACCTCCGGCATAAACCAACATAGGCCATAAAGAAGTGAGTGATTCGGTTTCGCGCATACTAAGTGTGTTTTTTTAAGTGCGGAAAAGGTTTTCTTCGTCGATCAAAAATCAGCAGGACAAAAAAATACAAAAGCCCGAATGAGAGGCGGTTATGGGCTTGTATTACCCTGATCGTCAATAAATTTTCCTAAAAAAAATTGCCCTGACTAATTTCACTTGCAAGGTAAAGAAAAAAACTTTTAATAAAAATTTATCTATTTTTTCCGCTTTTTGAAAACCTGAATATGAAAGGGTTTCTTCTTTTCCATCATTCTTCCGGTGACGGCATAATTGATGTAAGCTTTATCCATCTTGTCTTTGCCACTCACCGGCACACCATCTGCCTCCATTCTTCCCCTTCGGTATTTATTTTTTCAAACTTGCAATGATCGGGCGGAAAATTAAAGATGTTTTGGTATTTAATCTAAAAAAAATTTTTTAGAGCTTCTTTGAAGGGATGTTTTATCTGATAAATCCGGTGATTATTAAACCCTCAAAAAGTTGATTATTCCCGATTTTTTGAGTCCATCCAAATCGTTAGCGGACCATCATTAATCAGTCTTACCTGCATATCTGCCCCAAAGGTTCCGGTCTGAATGATTTTGCCAAGATCATCTTCCAATGCCCGGATAAGTTTTTCGTACAGCGGTATCGCGGTTTCTGGTTTGGCTGCTTTAATATAGGATGGACGATTGCCTTTTTTTGTCAGGGCATGAAGGGTAAACTGGCTTACCAAAAGTATATCGCCATTTATTTCCTTAACCGAAAGATTGGGAACGCGGTCTTCATCGTCAAAAATCCGAAGCTGGCTAACCTTCTTGCTCAGCCATTGAATATCCTCATCACCATCATCATCTCCTATACCTGCTAAGATGAGCAAACCCTTGCCGATGGCTGCTTTAAGATCATTGCCAATGCGTACCTCCGCTTCTGTCACCCTTTGTATAACCATTCTCATAATCAAATCGCCTTTAAGATATTACTGTGCCAAAATTATCTGCATAAATAGAAAATCTGTGGCTAATACAGGACCTATCTACATTAAAATTCTTATCCACACCCTGTGTATATTTATTCCTTCGGATTGTAATATTAAAAAAATATTTTCGTTGCCCGGCTCTATTTTTTTAAGCTGAATTTTTTACCCAATCAAAATATTTCAATCCATGGCAAATAAAAAGATCAAGTCAGGCGGTATGACATTCCATAGGCATTTTACAAAAGATGGAGTCTCGCCTTTCGACCTGTTTAAATATGAGTATCGTACGTCGGTGATCAAAAACCCTTCGGGCGAAGTCGTATTTCAGATAAACAATGTAGAAGTTCCGGCTCAGTGGAGTCAGATTGCTACGGATATTCTTGCGCAAAAATATTTTCGTAAAGCCGGAGTGCCTCAGGCTGATGGGTCAACCGGAAGAGAAACCTCCGTCAAGCAGGTGGCACATCGTATGGCACAGTGCTGGCGTGCCTGGGGCGAACGCTATGGTTATTTCAATTCAGAAAATGATGCGCAGATTTTTTATGATGAGCTCGTTTACAGCATTCTTAATCAGGGTTGCGTACCCAATTCGCCGCAATGGTTTAATACCGGGCTGCATGAAGTTTATGGTATCACCGGCAAGCCACAGGGGCATTATTATGTAGATCAGAAAGATGGTAAGCTGAAAGAGTCTGATTCAGCATACGGCAGGCCACAACCGCATGCCTGCTTTATTTTAAGCGTCAATGATGATTTGGTGAATGATGGAGGAATTATGGATCTCTGGGTTCGTGAAGCAAGAATCTTTAAATACGGTAGTGGTGTGGGAACCAATTTCAGCAGCATTCGTGGAGAAGGTGAAAAACTGAGCGGCGGAGGTACATCGAGTGGACTGATGAGTTTTCTGAAAATCGGCGATCGTGCCGCAGGAGCTATCAAGAGTGGCGGTACCACCCGCAGGGCAGCCAAGATGGTTTGCCTGGATCTGGATCATCCCGAAATTGAGTCATTCGTAAACTGGAAAGTAGAAGAAGAGAAAAAAGTTGCGGCCTTGATCGCAGCCGGTTACTCAAGTGATTATGAAGGAGAGGCATATAGAACCGTGAGCGGCCAAAACAGTAATAATTCGGTACGCATCCCCAATGAATTTTTTGAAGTACTTGAAAAGAATGGCGAGTGGGATTTGAAAGCGCGTGGCGATGGCCATGTCATGAAAAAAGTGAGTGCCAGAAAATTATGGAACGACATCAACTATGCAGCATGGCGTTGTGCCGATCCGGGTACACAATATGATACCACCATCAATGAGTGGCATACCTGCCCTGAAGGAGGCCGCATTCGCGCCAGCAATCCGTGCAGTGAATATATGTTTCTCGACAACACGGCCTGTAATCTGGCATCCGTAAACCTGAGGAAGTTTTTTGATGAAGGAAACAACACCTTTGATGTGCCGGGCTTTGAATACACCGTCAGATTGTGGACAACCGTTCTGGAAATCTCTGTGCTGATGGCGCAGTTTCCAAGTAAGGAAGTAGCACAATTAAGCTACGATTATCGCACACTGGGATTAGGATTTGCCAATCTGGGCACCATTCTGATGATTAGCGGAATACCGTACGACAGTGATAAAGCACGCGGAATAGCCGGTGCTATCTCAGCTATCATGACGGGTATTTCGTACAAGACTTCTGCTGAACTGGCACAGCATTTAGGCCCGTTTGCTAAATACAAAGAAAACAAGAAGCACATGATGCGTGTGATGCACAACCACCGCGCTGCTGCTTATGACGCTACGGATGCATATGATGACCTGTCGATAAAACCACAGGGTATCAACGCCAAAGATTGTCCTGATTATTTGTTGAAAGCTGCTACCAAGGCATGGGATGAAGCGGTTATGCTGGGCGAAAAATACGGATACCGCAATGCCCAGACAACGGCCATCGCCCCGACCGGAACGATTGGCTTAGTCATGGACTGCGACACCACAGGCGTAGAGCCCGATTTTGCACTGGTTAAATTCAAGAAACTTTCCGGCGGAGGGTATTTTAAAATCATCAACCAAAGTGTGCCTCAGGCGCTGAAAAACCTGAAGTATTCAGATTCAGAAATTGACGCCATTATCAACTACGCAAAAGGACATGCCACCCTGAAAGGTGCTCCTTTTATCAATGACATAAGTTTAAAAGAAAAAGGATTTACAGATGCTGACCTGGCAAAGATAGAGCCGCTGCTGGCTACGGCATTTGAAATCGGTTTTGTATTTAATAAATATACACTGGGAACCGACAGCCTGGAACGCCTTGGTTTCAGTGCATCACAGTATGACAATCCGGAATGGAGCCTGCTTCATGCACTGGGTTTTACCGATCATCAGATTGATGAAGCCAACACCTACGTTTGCGGCACCATGACCGTAGAGGGAGCTCCCTATTTGAAAAAAGAGCACCTGCCGGTTTTTGACTGTGCCAACAAATGTGGTGCACGCGGGGAGCGATACATCCATTACAGCGGACACATTAAAATGATGGCAAGTGTTCAGCCATTTATTAGTGGGGCTATCAGCAAAACCATTAACCTGCCCAATGAAGCCGAGATAGAAGAAATAGAGGATGCATACATGCTGAGCTGGCAGTTGGGATTAAAGGCCTGCGCACTTTACAGAGATGGTTCTAAATTATCTCAACCACTTAGCAATAAGCGCGACAGCAAAAAAAGCAGTGATGCAACCGGGGATGAAGAAAAAGAAGATGCTGACCTGCCAAACAGTATTGTGGATATGGGCAAACTGACCATTCAGGACCTGCTTGAAGAAGTAAACAAAAGGGTGCAAAGCAGTGAAGACACAGCCCTCAAGAGAGAACTGGCGCGGATTGTAGAGCGGAGAACCCTGCCCGCAAAGAGAAAAGGATTTATCCAGAAAGCGAAAATTGGTGGGCAAACCATTTTCCTTCATACGGGCGAATACAATGACGGTACCCCCGGCGAAATCTTCATCGACATGGCAAAAGAAGGTGCTACCATGCGTAGTATGCTCAACTGTTTTGCCATCGCCATTTCTATCGGACTTCAATATGGTGTACCGCTTGAAGAGTTTGTAGAAAAGTTTGTGTTTACCAGGTTTGAACCATCCGGAATGGTGCAACATCCGAATATTAAGAGCACAACATCAATCATTGACTTTGTGTTCAGGGTACTGGCTTACGAATACCTTGGCAGAACCGATCTGGTTCATTTAATTGATCAGGAAGAGCAGGTAAGGAATATACCCGACTGGCACGATAACGAACCCACCATTGGTGAGCGCAAACCGGAACTGAGCGAGCTAAGGGTAACCCGCGCAGAAAAAACCGTTGCCACCGCCATGGGTGAAAATGCGGAAATGGATATGGTAAATCTGGCTTCAAAAAATATGCAAAGCGATGCACCGGCCTGTAATGTTTGTGGGCACATCACCATACGCAATGGTACCTGCTACAAATGTTTGAACTGTGGCAACAGCATGGGCTGCAGCTAAAAAATATTAAACTGGGATATGGATTAAATGGCCGCTCATTTTTATGAGTGGCTTTTTTTATGGGATTTGGTTAGTGAGGTCCTTAATTAAATTGTTTTAATAATTTTAGCGGGTATTCCACCTACAATCGTATTATCGGGAACGTCTTTTGAAACAATTGCACCCGAAGCTACTACTGCATTTTCTCCAATTGTGACGCCTTGCAAAACAGTGGCGTTTGCACCAATCCACGCATTTTTCTTGATGTGGATATGTCCGACCGTTAGCGAATGTCTGTCTTCGGGTAAAATTGGGTGTCCTTCGGATAGCAAACTCACTTTTGGTGCAATCAGTACACCGTCTTCAATTGTAATTCCGCCCAAGTCCAAAAATATACAGTCAAAATTGATGAATACATTTTTGCCTATTTTGGTGTGTTTTCCATAATTGATGTATAGTGGTGTGAATACCGTTGTGTTTTCGTCAATTTCTGAACCTGTTATTTGGCTTAATAAATTTCTAACTTCGTTTGGGTCGGCTGTGTTGTTCATCCGAACAAGCAATTTTTTTGTAGCAAACGAAGCCTCTATCATTTTGTAGGCTTCGGGGTCGCTTTGCAGAATAGTTTCTCCGTTTCGTAACCGTTCAAAAATGTCTGTCGTTTTTATTTCCGTTTCCATTGAGTTAATTTTTTTACCAGTCTGTTGTGTTGGTTTGTGCGATCACCGTACCATAGCCTATAACGTTTTACGTGTATGAGAAGAAGCGGGTTAAAAAGCACTTTGCTTTCGGTTTAACAACTGAATTTTAATAGAAGTACTGACCTGTGATTTAGCACTGATCCCGCTATTCCTTATACACGCCGTTGTAAGTAGTGCTTCTGCGATCTGTTATGCAATTTTGGAATAAATTTATTCCGCTTAATTCCTGTCCAATTTGGTGTATTCCACTTAAAATTTTCTCGGTTTGTTTTGCTGACGGTTTTTTAGTTCCAGAAACATATTGAGAAAGTAAAGTAGCGTTCATCCCAATTTTCTCGGCAAGAAATTTTGCGTTTAAAACCTTGTAAAATTTAAAGAATTGCTTAAAATCTATTTCAAATCCGATTTCGTTCGGCTCAATTTTTACTTTTTCGTCCTCGAAGTGTAATTCGGTCGCCTCATAAGTATTGTTAATCAGTTCGGGAATTGATTGTCCAGTCGTAAATATTGGATAATCCGCTGAAAAGGCAGAAAATCCAGTATTCGTTTTCTCAACTGTCATTATTATCTTTTTCTTCTTTGCCATAATCTTATTATTTTATTCCAGCGTCTTTTAAAATTTTATTTTCCAATCCTTTACCCATTTCTTGACTTCCATGATTTGGAAAAATTATTGTTCCTTCTTTAGTTTCGTGTTTCATTTTTATGTGAGAACCTTTTTGTGAAACCGCATACTAACCATCTTTTGTTAATATTTGATAAAGTTGGGAACATTTCATTCAGTTTCTCTTTTATCCTAACTCCAAAGGTAAATTATAATTTACTATTTTAAAAACAAATCTTGATGCGAAGACGGATTTTTAGCATTACTTACAACGGTATGAAAATTGGCGATGGAGCCGACTTTTATCACTACTTGTCCCGGCACTTCAGGAAATATTGAATAGAATTACTATTGCTCATGCATCCCGATAACTATCGGGACTCAATAGAAGCACTTCACCGGCTCCATTGCCTTTTTTTTGTT
>JBIQMB010000020.1:0-14922 GCA_044463745.1 Chitinophagaceae bacterium
ATCTGCTCATCTTTTACATCAATCAGGGTTACATGAAATCCGTGTTGTGCAAATACATGAGCAATACCGTTTCCCATAGTTCCGGCTCCGACGACCGCTACTTTTTCAATTTCCATATTGGTTTTATTTGGCTGTAAATTTAATGCAATTGGCGGTTACATGCACCTTCTAAGGTTTTATAGATAATGGTGAGTATTCATGTCGTTAGAAAGTTTATAAAAAAAATCCCGGTGAGAACACCGGGAGATTAAAAATTAAAATTAAAAAATGAGTTACTTTATTTCTGAAACCTTTTCCTTCTTGGATCCCGATTTAATCTGGAAATATAATTTGGAGTTTTCCTTATCCAGGTTGGCTATAAGCACATGACCACTCTTCACATTCATATTCAGTATCTCTTCAGCCAATGGATCTTCGAGGTATTTCTGAATAGCTCTGTGCAACGGTCTGGCACCAAACTGCGAGTCGTATCCTTTTTCGGAAAGGAACTTCTTGGCTTCTTCAGAAAGTTCAAGTTTCAGTCCAAGATTATCTAACCTCTTGGTAACATCCTTCATCAGAATATCGATGATGGAGAAGATATTCTCTTCTGTAAGCTGATTGAAAATAACCACATCATCTATCCTGTTCAGGAATTCGGGACTAAACGTCCGCTTCAATGCCTTCTCAATGACTGCCTTATTGCTCTCATCCACATTTTTCATTTTCGCTTCGGTGGCAAAACCAACACCGGTACCAAAGTCTTTTAATTGTCTGGCTCCAATGTTAGAAGTCATGATGATCATGGTATTTTTGAAGTCCACTTTCCGTCCAAGCCCGTCTGTCAACTGCCCATCATCCAGTACCTGCAATAAGATATTGTAAATATCGGGATGCGCTTTTTCTATCTCATCAAGAAGTATAACGGAATATGGTTTGCGGCGAACTCGTTCAGTTAACTGACCACCTTCTTCGTATCCAACATATCCGGGAGGCGCACCTATCAGTCTGCTAACCGTGAATTTTTCCATGTATTCACTCATGTCAATTCTGATCAGCGAGTCTTCGCTATCAAACATATATCTTGCAAGGGCTCTGGCCAACTCCGTTTTACCCACCCCGGTAGGTCCTAAGAAGATAAATGTACCAATCGGTTTTTTCGGATCTTTCAGTCCAACTCTGTTTCGCTGAATGGCTTTCACCACTTTTGAAATGGCTTCATCCTGGCCAATAACCGCACCTTTCAGATCCTCGCCCATCCTTCTGAGCTTTTCAGTTTCTTCCTGAACCATCCGCTTAACCGGAATTCCGGTCATCATGCATACGACCTCGGCAATGGCTTCTTCATTGATGGGGTAACGCTTGTGCTTGCTTTCCTCTTCCCAATTTACCTTAGCTGTTTCCAACTCTTCCTGCAATCTCTTTTCAGTATCGCGCAGGGAAGCTGCCTCTTCAAAACGCTGGCTTTTCACTACCCGGTTTTTCTCCTGTTTGATATCATCGATCTTCTTTTCCAGTTCAATGATTTCCTTCGGAACCTTGATATTTTTAAGATGAACCCTGGCACCCACTTCATCAAGCACGTCAATGGCCTTATCCGGCAGCAAGCGATCGGTCATATATCTGTCGCTCAATTTAACGCACGCCTCAATGGCTTCATCATCATAAATGACATTGTGATAATCTTCGTATTTACTCTTAATATTATTCAGGATTTCGATGGTTTCGTCCACACTGGGTTGCTCTACCATTACCTTCTGAAAACGCCTGTCGAGTGCACCATCTTTTTCGATGTACATCCTGTATTCATCAAGTGTGCTGGCTCCGATACATTGGAGCTCACCTCTTGATAAGGCGGGTTTGAAGATATTGGATGCATCCAGTGAACCACTTGCTCCGCCTGCGCCTACAATCGTATGGATTTCATCAATAAAAAGAATGACATCCCGATTTTTTTCAAGCTCATTCATAATGGCTTTCATCCTTTCTTCAAACTGCCCTCTGTACTTGGTACCGGCTACAAGTGCAGCCAGATCGAGCGACACCACTCTCTTGTCAAACAATACACGGCTTACCTTTCTTTGCACGATGCGTAATGCAAGCCCTTCCACGATTGCTGTTTTACCAACTCCCGGTTCGCCTATCAATATCGGGTTGTTCTTTTTACGGCGGCTCAGTATCTGCGAAACACGCTCAATCTCTGTATCCCTGCCTACTATCGGATCGAGCGTACCCATTTCTGCAAGGCGGGTAACGTCTCTTCCGAAATTGTCGAGCACGGGTGTTTTGGATTTAGACTGTGCCTGCGATTTTGCAGAAGATTGTCTGGAATACTTTCTTTCTTCTTCAAATTCCTCACTCTCCTCTTCCGGAAATTCGGCCTTGGTGTCTGTCTTTACATAACCGAGTTCTGTTCTGAATAATTCATAATCCACATCAAATTGATTTAAAATCTGTGTAGCAATGTTTTCTTTGTTTTTAAGTATTGACAACATCAGGTGCTCGCTTTCCACCATCGGACTTTTGTTCGATTTGGCTTCAAGCACCGTGATGCGAATTACTTTTTCTGCCTGTTTGGTCAGTGGCAGCGAATTAATATTATTGATGTTTTTTCCTGTTTTATCTTTTACGGCCAACTCAATTTCTTTTCGCAGTTCGTACAGATCAACATTTAAAGATCTCAATATTTTCATAGCTGTGTTATCCCCATCCCTGATCAGGCCAAGCACTAAATGTTCAGTGCCTATAAAATCATTTCCCAACCGCAAAGCCTCCTCCCGGCTGTACGAAATGATTTCTTTTACCTGGGTTGAAAAATTATTTTCCATTTATAAACCTTTTAAATTTTTTGCTTTACAATAATAACGAAATTTATTTACTACGCTGTATAAATTAGATTATCACAGGAGATAAAAGATTATAACAAGAGGTTAAAAAGAAAATGAGGTTGTCAGATTAAAAAATTCATTTATTCTAAAATTGTTCATCAAACCTTTTACCAAATTATGCCCTATCTTTTAATATCTTTGAATCCGAACCCTTGAGTTAATCCTAATATGAACAACAATATCTTAGTTTCCAAAATTGATACCAAAGAAAAAATGCACGTCATTAGGTTTGAAAAAAACATTTTGGCTGCTAATATGTCAGATGCGTACAGAAAACTGTTGCTCCCATATCTGCAGGAGCCTGTTAAAAACCTGGTACTTGATTTTTCGGAAATACAATCTATCGACATTCATTTCGCTGAAGAGATGATCAAAATTCAGAGTCTCTTTTACGAAAACAGTGCATCCCTGGTCATTTGCAATCTTTCCAAAGAGATTCTAAATTTTCTAGACGACGCGGACCTGGCCGACCAGTTAAATATTACACCCACTGAAAGCGAAGCCTGGGATATTGTGCAGATGGAGGAAATAGAAAGAGAACTTCTTTAAAATATAATTTTGATAGGCGTAACAATACTTGGCAATAACAGTGCTTTACCCGCACATGGAAGACACCCCACATCGCAGGTTGTGCAAACTTCGGATCATCAGTTTTTAATCGATTGTGGAGAAGGGACACTTTTTCAGTTAAACAAATACAAAATACGAAGGAGTAAAATAAACCACATCTTTATTTCGCACCTGCACGGCGATCATTATCTTGGATTGATAGGGCTGATTAATACTTATGGCCTTAACAACAGAGAATCTGACCTGCATATTTATTCTCCTGCCGGACTAAAAGAAATTATAGAAATTCAACTGAACACGGCGCATGTCAAGCTTCCGTTCAATCTGCATTTCCATACCCTTGATTCGGAAGGAACACTTTATGAAGACCAAACAATTAATATTTTTGCGTTCAAAGTAAATCATCGGATACCTTGTTTTGGATTCATTTTTCGTGAGTTAAGAAATCCGAGAAAACTGATTATTGAAGAGGTTAGAAAGTATAATGTTCCGGTAGAGTTTTACGATCAACTTCATCAGGGGGAAGATTTTATTTCACCCCGGGGAGAGGTAATTCCCAATGAGATGCTAACCACTGAAAGACCACCCGGAAAATCGTATGCGTATTGCGCCGACACGGCTTACGATGAAAGTATTTGTCACCATATTCGTGGTGCGGATCTGGTATATCATGAGTCCACTTATTTGAAAGACAAAGAAATCAGGGCTGCTGAAAGATTTCATTCTACAAGCGTTCAGGCAGCTACGATAGCTAAAAAAGCCGGCATCAAAAAATTGCTTATCGGTCATTACTCAAGCATGTACGAAGACATTCTTATATTTCAGGAAGAGGCACGACAAGTTTTTCCAAATACAGAAGCCACCATCGAAGGGGTTTGCTATCGTGCATGAATACGATTAGGCCTGTAGTGTCTTTCTCCATCCGAATTCCCGTTTACTACTCTTAAAGAATTTCACCGCCGAAATGATGCGTCTTTTTAAACCGGGTTTTGTACCATTAAACAGCTCAGGTGAATTTCGAGAGATTTTGGAGTTCCGTATTTTGCCGGTGGCAAAGGCAGGCATTGCATTCTATTTAATCTAAGGTTAAAAAACGAGCGTTAACAGGGAAATAACTTTGACAAAGGCATCGTTTAGAATATATTGCGACTAATCCTGCTGAACATGAAAATCATTGTCTTATCACTATTTTTTTGTATTGCTCTGGCTCCGTTTGCGCATCAACCCGAATCTTCTTTTACCCATTCTAAAACGTCGATGAATGCGGTTCCTAAACGCGTATCTCCTTCCGTAGGAGCATCTTATTATATCGTCATTTCCAAAAAAACTTACGAACTTAAGGTATATGATGAACAGGGATGGTACGCTACTTATCCATGCGTATTTGGCAGCAATGATCTAAGAGATAAAATGATGGAAGGCGACAAACGTACGCCGGAGGGAGAGTTTAAAGTCGTCTCTAAAAAGAACAGTGGAAAATGGGCGTATCAGTTATTACTTGATTACCCGAACGATAAGAGTGTAGAGAAATTTGAAACTCGAAAAAGCCGCGGGTTGATTCCGCGTAATGCAAGAATAGGAGGTGGAATAGCCATTCATGCTACACGGCCACAGGAAGAGTGGACGGTAGATTATTTTCAAAACTGGACTGACGGTTGTATTTCTCTTAAATATACTGAGGCTAAAGATTTGTACAGTTACATTCCACTTGGCACAAGGGTAACGATATTGCCCTGATGTATAAAGATACTTGACTCGCTCATTAATCAATCGTCTGCATATCTCCCTGGCTGACCTAACCACATGGTGCATCTCTTTTGAATCCAAATTTTTATTCCGCCAATTCATGCTGCATTATTGCGTAGGCACGGCGAATAATATTCACAAAAAAATCCTGCAATCTTCATTGCAGGATTAGCTCATTATTCATTAAAACTTACGATTAGTAGCCACTTTTGTAACCACCACCGCCGCCATAGCCGCCGCCGGATTTTTTGTATCCGCCACCGCCGCCACGGTTTCCACCACCATAGCCACCGCCACGGTTTCCACCGCCAAATCCACCCGGTTTTTTGTAGCCGGATCCTTCTGGGCGAGGAATACTTTCGTTCACGACAATCTTGCGACCCTGAACTTCACTATCGTTCAGTGATGCGATGGCATCTTTTGCCTCATCATCGTTTGGCATCTCAACAAAACCAAAACCTTTGCTTCTGTCGGTGTGTTTTTCTCTGAGAATTTTTGCACTCCCTACGGTACCATAAGTGCTGAATAATCCATTTAAATCTTCATCAGTCATTGACCAACTAAGATTTCCAACATAAATGTTCATTGTAATAAAAAAATTAAATAAAAAAATATTAATGAAATTAGAAGCAACAATGAACTGATGAAAATCTCGATGAGAAACCTTATTCAGCCAAAAGAAGACCAGACTAAAACCATTAATTAAAATTAAAGGTAGCCCTTATCTCAATATAATTAGCTTTTCTGAGATATTTTTTTTAAAAATTATGATTTTATCTTATTGATCCGATTATTTCTTGTCTTTCCAGTAATTATTGGCCGCTGCTACGGTCTGAAATGGATGGCAATCACCTGCGAAGCCGCAGTCAAACTGTCGGGATTATTGGCATATTCAGGTCTCAGTTTGTGTAATACTTCAGTGTCAGGCTGTGTGTATTTAACCCCACGACGCGATAGAGTTATAGCCAACTCAAAACCTTGTTGCGGTGTGTCTGTCAGTAAGGATGATAACCATGTATCCATAATTTTGAATATTTAAATGATTGATTAATAAAAGCAAAGGTAATGTATTTAAAGAAAGTTCTTTTGGCTACACAGGTGGAAAAGCCATCTTGTGCGGCCAATAATTAAGATATGTTTCCATTTAAACAGGGATAAATGCTATGCAAGAAAATTATTTTTTAGATCTCCGCCTAATCAGCGAGAAAAGATCTCCCGCAGATGTCGGGGATTTGCGCAGAGGTTTTTTTGCTCCGCAAAAAAACGGAGAAAACCTTCAAGGCTGAGCGCGAGCCTCATGCACCCACAAGCTGACAGGTTGAGGATATGGCTTTTTTTGCGCTAATAAGCGAAGTTAGCTTATGCTTAATAAGACACACCTCGGAGCGCAAGTGCATTTCTTACTCAAGCGCAAGCGTCTCGCTTGTGTCACTTAAGCCGATATAAAAACTGCAAATTTTCAAAAAGTTTAGAGCAAACTCAAATTTTTGCCTATGCCAAAAGGAACTGTCCAACCTGTAGAAAACCGGGTACCTTGGCTTCCTGAATCAATTAGCTTCAGCAGCAAGAGCAATCGCTTTTGCTGCTACAAAACCACTGGTCCAGGCATGCTGAAAATTAAATCCGCCTGTGATGCCATCCACATCCATGATCTCACCGGCAAAATAAAGGCCTGCGACTTTTCTGCTCTCCATGGTTGATGAAGAGATTTCTGTTAGGGAAACGCCACCCGCTGTCACAAATTCCTCTTTGAATGTTGTCTTTCCCCTGACCTGAAACTCCTGCGAACTCAGGTTCTTTGCGAGTAGATTTTGCTGCTTCGCCGGCAGATCAGCCCAGTTTTTATCGGGGTCAATTTCGGCCTGCTCCAATTGATACTCCCAGAACCGCTGCGGCAGGCTCACCGGCATTTTGTTACGGATTTTCTTTCTGCTGTGTTCTTCCCGAAATGCCCTGAGCAAGCGCAACAAATCATGTTCATTCGAGTCGCCCGTCCAGTTCACAATTACCGTAAAGTCATAATCGCAAGAGGCCAGTTCAATGGCCGCAAAGGCAGAAAGTTTTAAAACGGCCGGTCCGCTCAATCCCCAATGGGTTATAAGTAAGGGACCTGACTGTTGAAAACGCGTGCCTTTTATTTTGATAGTCACGTTTTGTACGGCGACTCCCATCAGGGACGTAATATTATTTCTTTGCAAATTAAAAGTGAAGAGGGATGGAACAGGAGGCACGATGCTGTGACCCAATGCTTGTATCCAATCAAACTGTGATAGCTTTGGAAATCCGCCGCAGGCTATGCATACAAAATCCGAAACGATATCTGAACCATCTGCCAGCCCAATGGAAAACCTTTCGCCTTCGGTTTTCGAAACCCGCAAAACACCTTTATTAGTTTGAATACGAACATCATGACGCTGCGCTTCTTCAAGCAGACAATGTATGATGGTTTCTGAAGAATCCGTATCCGGAAACATACGTCCGTCTTCCTCTGCCTTAAGAGTTACGCTTCTTTTCTTAAACCATTCAAGCGTATCATCGGTGAAAAAATGATGGAACGCTTTTTTCAGAAAATGTTGTCCTCTCGGATAGTTTCGGATCATCTCCGATATACTAAAACATTCATGCGTGACATTGCATCGCCCGCCACCACTGATACGCACCTTGCTTAATAACTTGCCCGATTTCTCTAATGTGGTGACCCGCAGTCTATGATTAAGTCTTGCAGCATTTACAGCACAAAAGAAGCCGGCAGCCCCGCCACCGATTACGGTTAAATGTTTAGTCGTTCCGCTATCCATATGGGCACAAAGATAGAGGAGGCAAATTTTTGAAAAAGAAATTATGCCAAGCTAAATGCCGAAGCTGAATTATACTTCTCGCCGGATCATAACGTAACATGTTTAGCACTGATTAATTCACGATTCCGATTTTTCACCTTATGGCTAAAGTTATTAAAAACAGAGTTCTCAGATAAGCCATAACGTGCAAAAATAACGGCTAAATATCTCCTGTACGCAATATTACCGTCAGCTTTAGCGGGACGGAGCAGAAGTTTAGTCCTCATAGTTTTACTATCATTCAAACCCAATCAGAAAAGAGTCGTAAACGGTGCCCTAAATCTGTCTGCACAAGAATAAAAAAAATGTGGCTAAAGCCATACCTATATGTTCTTTCAAACCGTCGGTTAAAACCAACGGCAATAGACTTAATTGTTACCATGCTTTCCACAGCACTAATAATGTTATATGGTTAGGCATTGATTAATCACAATTCCATGCAATGTAGAGTATAATGATTTCCACTTTTCAAGAAAAAACTTGCGGGTCAGGCAGAAAAGACAACTCCACCAAACCCGCAAGATTAATCCCCTACTCCATTTTCTGTTTTATCAGTTTGCGGTTTATAGCATAAAAGAAAAGCGGAAAAACAAGCAGGGTAAGGATTGTAGCCGTGATGAGGCCACCAATAACTACAATGGCCAGCGGCCGTGATGTTTCGGAACCAATACCATGCGAAAGTGCTGCCGGCAATAGGCCCAATGCCGCCATCATTGCCGTCATCACAACCGGTCGAACCCGTTCTCGTACACCCGCAGTTATCGCCTCGCGAAGGGTGTGGATGCTATACTCATGTCGCCGCACTTTTTGCAGATTATTCTTAAACACCTGTATCAGGATCACCCCATTTTGGATACAAATACCAAACAAGGCAATGAATCCGATACCGGCCGAAATGCTGAAATTTGTTCCGGTGATCAGCAAAGCAGCAATACCGCCGATGATGGCGAAAGGCACATTGAGCAATACAATACCTGCTTCTCTGATGTTACCAAACATAATAAACAGGATCAGGAAGATGAGCAATAAACTGACCGGTACCACCTCACCCAGTCGTTTGGTAGCACGGTTCTGGTTTTCAAAATCGCCCGCCCATACCATTTCATTTCCCTTAGATAAAGTCACCGACTCATCTACCTTATGTCGCGCCTCTGCTATCGCGCTTCCCATATCTCTTCCACGCACAGAAAACTTGACCGCGCTATACTTTCGGTTATCATCTCTGAAAATAATACTCGGCCCCGTGGTCACATCAATCTTTGCGATATTTTTGATTGGCACATGAGATCCACTCAGCGTAGGAACCAACAGGTTTCCAATCGCCTCTGCACTATTTCGGTATGGTTCTTCATACCGGATGCGCAATTGAAATTTCTTTTCTCCCTCGTAAATCTGAGATACGGCCACACCACCGATAGCCATTTCGATAATGGCGTCCGCATCAGCCGTCGTTACACCATAAAGCGCCATCTTCGTCTGATCCAGATCAATCCTAAGCTCCGGCTGGCCAATGTTTTTAATAACGCCCAAATCTTCCACTCCCTGCACCCCCTTCATGGCATTGTAAACTTCAAACGCCTTGCCTTCAATATAATCGAGCGAATCGCCATAAATCTTCACCACCAATGATCCTTTTACACCCGACACCGCTTCTTCCACATTGTCCATAATGGGTTGTGAAAAATTCAGATCGATGCCGGGAAATACTGCTAACGTTTTCTGCATCTCATCAATGAGTCCATCCTTGCTTATTTTTCTTTTCCATTTTTTTTGCGGGAAAATATCCACATGAAATTCTATATTATAAAACCCCGTGGCATCGGTGCCATCATTGGGTCTTCCTGTTTGACTCATTACCTGTTTCACTTCTTCAAAATCAAGCAACCTGCGGCGCATATCGTTGGCAATATCCCGCGAAGCATCCAACGAAATACTCAACGGACATGTAGCCCGAATATAAATCGCTCCTTCATCTAATTCGGGCAAAAATTCAGTGCCCAAAAACTTAAAGAGGAACAAACCGCCACCCACCAGAATCGCTGATGCCAGCAAGGTTATCCGCTTGTGGTAATAAGTCCATGAAAATAATTTCATCACCCCCGACGTGAGTACTTTCACAAAAGGATTATGCTTTTCCTTTACATTTTTTCTAAGAAAAATGCTGCTGAGCACAGGTATGAGCGTAAGGGTAAGAATCAATGCACCCAGCAATGCGAAGCCCAGCGTCCATGCAAGGGGAGAAAACATTTTACCTTCTACCTTTTCAAACGCGAAGATGGGCAGCAGGGCTGCAATGATGATAATTTTAGAAAAGAAAATAGCTTTTCCCAGCTCGCCTCCTGTGTTCTTAATGATTCCCCATTTGGAAATTTTATTAAATTTTTCCATCCCCATTTTTTTCGCTCTGCGGTCAAAGACCACGAAGATGCCTTCTACCATGACCACCGCACCATCTATGATAATTCCAAAATCAATGGCGCCCATTGAAAGCAGGTTGGCACTCATTCCTTTCAGCGTCAGGCAAATGAAAGCAAACAATAAAGACAGAGGAATAACAATGGCCACGATGAGTGTGGTACGCCAGTCGGCCATAAAAACAAAAACAATTACAGTAACCAGGATCATGCCTTCAAACATGTTGTGCAGCACCGTGTTGGTTGCATAATCGATTAGATCATTCCGATTGTAAAAAGTTTCAATCTTAACACCTTCAGGCAATACTTTTTCATTCAGGTGATCTATTTTTTCCTGAACATTGCGAATGACTACACTCGGATTTTCATCCTTGCGCATAACCACAATTCCCTGCACCACATCATTCTGCTTGTCCCTGCCCACCTGCCCTAATCTGGGCAAACCGGTAATATCCACCATCGCCACATCCTTAACCAAAATGGGCAACCCGTTGATATTCGTGACGATTATATTCTCAATCTCTTTTGCATTATTGAGCAGCCCGATTCCGCGAACTACATAGGCTTGCGAATTATCCACAATCACATCCCCACCCACATTGATATTACTTTTGGAGGCTGCCTCGTAAACATCCAGTGGGCTGATATTGTAAGAGGCCAGTTTACGCGGATCAACTTTGATCTCATACGTTTTTACTTCGCCGCCAAAGCTGACTACATCCGCTACGCCGGGCACGCCCAAAAGCTGCCTTTCAATTACCCAGTCTTGTATGGTTTTTAAATCCTTTGCAGATTTATCCGGGCTTGAAAGGGTGTACCTGAAAATTTCGCCCGTAGGCCCGGTGGGTGGCTGGATATCGGGGTCAGCACCCTCTGGCAGATCTACATCTCTTAACATATTATTGACCTGCTGACGGGCAAAAGCATCATCCACGCCATCATCGAAAATGATTTTGACTACCGAAAGTCCGAAAACCGTCGTAGATCTGACAGAGGTTTTCTTCTGAATAGGATTCATGGCTACCTCAATGGGAATGCTAACCAGCTTTTCCACCTCTTCTGCACTGCGGCCCGGCCATTGGGTAATAATCGTAATCTGTGTATTGGTTACATCCGGAAATGCCTCAATCGGAATATTTTTAAATGAAATGGCTCCCCAGATAATCAGCAGCAGGGTGGCAAAAAATATGAACAGCTTGTTCTTCAATGAAAAAGCGATCACTCTTTTTATGAATTTTGACATAAGCGTGTTTTTAATTTTCGGTCAAAGCCTGGTAAAGAAATATTTGAGAAGAAATGACCACTTCATCACCATCATTTAATCCGCGAATAAAAGCAGTATGTTCGTTTCGTTTAAGAAGGTCAACCTCCTTCACACTTATCGCGGCATCTTTTTTCAGGATCACATAATATTTACTGCTTTCCATTACAAGAGCTCGCGCAGGAATGGTTAAAACCCGCCCTTCGGCTCTCAATCTCACCTTTACAGCAGCATACATTTCAGGCTTTAGACTCAAATCCTGGTTGCTTAAATTGATGCGAACCTGCATAGTTCGGGTCGAGGGATCGAGCACACGAAAAAGCTTGTCAATCCGGCCTCTATAGTTTCGGTCAGGAAACGTCAGCGTATTCACAATTACATCATCGCCTTCCCTGATTCCTCGTATGTCTGTTTCATACACATTGGCTAAAACGCTCACTTCAGATAGGTCTGCGATTGTAAACAAACTTGCATCATGGTCTTGCCGTATCTCTGTATTGTCAGAGATATTCTTCTCTATTACATATCCACTGATTGGTGATAGCAGGTTCAGTATTTCTTTATTACCTCCGGTGATAGCAGACACCTGTCGTGCACGATTTAGAGCCGCCAAAGCCTTGTTATATTCTATTTTGGCATTGATAAATTCTTGTTCGGTAGCCAATTTACCCTCATATAAATCTTTCATTGCCTGCATGTTTTTAGCTGTCAGTTCTACGTTGGCTTCCGATATAATCAATTCATTCGAAACTTCAGCTATTTCTGTACTTCGCAGCGTAGTGAGCTTTTGGCCTTTTTTCACATAGTCTCCTAACTCAGTATAAACGCCTTGCACTTTGCCGCTTACCATAGCAAACACTTTAGCCATGCGGGTTTCATTGGCTACTATTTTTCCGTTGAGTTTAATTTCGGCATCATTATCAGCCATTTTTGCATAAGCTGTTTCAAGTGTTTGAATGAGGCTGTCGGTAATGGCCGTTGGGGCAGTTAATTGCTCAACTTCAGGTGCTTTACAGGAAAAAGCTACAACTGAAAAAACCCTGAGTACAACGATATATAAAAAATTCTTTTTCATTTCTTTTCATTTTAATTATCCAACACAATTTTTCCGCAGGCATAATTTACCAGTTCCATTGCCTGCTTGTGTTCATTTTGAATCTGGTAATGATTAAGGATGCTTTGTTTATACGAACCGTAGAAGTCAGTAAACTCCAATAAACTGATATTTCTCTTTTCAAAATTTTGTGTTATGCTTTGAAGCAGATGCTGAAGTTGGGAAGTGAAATCGGGGTCAATGCTTTTGAGCATTTTATCCGTATTCAACAAATTGAGGTACGCATTTCTGACCTCACTTTCCACCCTGTGCAATTGCATTTCCGAAAGCAGGGTACTTTGATCTATCGCAAATTTTGCCGCTTTGATTTTTCCCTGATTCCGGTTTAGAAAAGGCATATCCATTGAGAGTGTAAGGAAGGAAGCATTTTCTACAAAACCACCGCGCCGCTCGTAAGAGGCACCAATGGTGATATCCGGTACGGCCAGCGACTTTTCATAAGTATAATTCTGTCGGCTATAGGTTACCATATTTCTGGCCTGACGAAGATCGGCACGATGAGCCAAAGCGGTATCTACCAAAGCGTTTAGCATTATTTCGCTTACCTGTAACCGACTTTCTCTTTCCGGTTCCAATAACGGAATGTAAACGCTGTGGTCGGCCTGAATCAGCATCCGCAAATCAGATAGCAAATCATTGAATTCGTTTTGCATCAACATTTGCTCAGCCCGAATGCTGTAAAGCATGGATCGAATACGAACGGCATCGTAGAGCGTAACAGATCCGTTCTTTTGGGATTGCTCATACGATCGGTTTAGTTTCTCTAACAAGTCAATTTGCTGTTGAAATGCAGATATGGAATGATGTAAATAAGAAGCCTTATAAAAAGTGCTGCGCAAACTGTACATCAGCGTTCGCAATAAGTCATAAAAACCATCCTTACTGATCAACAAACCCGTTTGGGCCATCTTCACTTGTTTATTCCGCTTCCCTGCAAGAAGAATGAGCTGCTGAGCACTGAATTCATAATCGCCGGTGCGGTTACTTACATCTGCAACTTTTCTCAGCTCGGGATTGTATAGGTTGCCCGTTACACTCACATTCGGATTGGGATATAACCTCGCCTGTATAATTTCGGCTTCGGCCATATTTATATTGTATTTTTCGGCAAGCAGGCTCAGGTTTTTTTCAATAAACATTGACTCCGCCTGATGAAGGGTGATATACGTGGTATCCTGCGCTAACAGGCTATTTGTAAAACACCACAGCATCACGCACAGGCCTGCATGCCTGCTACGTAAAAATTTCATTTGCTATGTATTTAAGATAATGACATCAGCCTTTAGAAAAAGAAGGCCGTAAATGCTAACTAAAAAGATTCTGTCTTAACAAATGAAGTTAGGCGGAGGCGTAGCTACCTCAATAAAATGATTTAGTGAAATTCTTTCGTCGTATTCGGGAAAAGGGGTTACCTCCTTACTGGCAAACAATGCTGGGAGCGGTACTTTCGGAGATTGCTCGTCGAAAACTTTATTAAATGTTTTGACTAATAAAAGGTTGTTGGCATTATCATCATCCTCATCATCCGCGTGGCGGTCGTACCCCAGGGCTATTCTCACCCATTCTACCAGCGAGTTGATATCTTCTATTTGCCGGCCATGCGCATCCGTGCCTCCAATGTCTTGCCCCTGAGGCAAAAACATAAAGGAGTTGATGTGCAACACCAACAGGATATAGAGGGCCAGTTTTTTCATTGCCTGCAAATTTGCAAAATGCTTTAATAAGATATACAACGCATGTGTTAAGTAATTGTTGTTTGTTGATAATGTGAAAATTAAGTAATGAATGAATGTTATATCTCCGGCAATATGAATTGCGCAACACTTGTTCTGCAAATCATTTCCGACTATCTATACGAAACCTTTCTCCTATTTTTGCGTTCATGAAAATTGCAACATATAATATCAATGGTATTTCGGACAGGCAGCCTTTCTGTTACAATGGTTAGAGGAATCCAATCCTGATGCTGCCTGCCAGCAGTAATTTAAAGCCACCTGCGCTTCGTGATGTTAGCGGAGCGCATCGCGAAGGTGAAATAAAGCAGGATTTGTAATCCTGCAACATTAAGAAAAGTATCCGCAAAGCCCCCGATAAAAGCCCCGTAATCAATAGA
>JBIQMB010000021.1:0-14859 GCA_044463745.1 Chitinophagaceae bacterium
GCCCGATTTTGACAAGGTGAACAGAGAGGTGAGGCGCCATCTTAAAAAAATGAAATTTTAATGATGAACAGCTCCCAATAACACTATTGAGTCTGGAGGATTATCAGCTACCCCCTTTTACGCAAACGGTTGTCTTCATTTTACCTCAAACATTTCCTTTTTTTACGCAATCGTTTGAAATCTTCCGGCATCGTTGTTATCAGTGTTATGGAGCAAAATTGCCGGTGGATTTCTTCCGTTTTTTCTTGTCGCATTTAGTCCCTCTTATCCAAATTTGATTTACATTTATCCCGATACATCATTTTTTTATTTATTCAGAAAGTAAAACGAATCAGATATGAGTACTAAACGCAGAGATTTTTTAAAACTTGCCGGGTTAACCTCTGCTTCTTTCATCACAGGAAGCGCACTGGCCGGAACGGATGGAGCATCTGTTTTATACCAACCTTCAATAAAGAAAAAGAGGTTCAATATGTGTGGCTACGCCGCCCCTTCTATGGATAAAGTTCGGGTAGGATTTATCGGATTGGGAATGCGTGGGCCTACGCACGTATCGGGCATCAGCCATGTGGAAGGAGCTGAAATAAAAGGACTCTGCGACATCAGGCCTGAAAAGGCAGAAGCTGCATTGGCTATGCTGAAAAATTCTTCTCATAAGCCAGACTTGTACAGTGGTTCGGCTGATGCATGGAAAAAAATGTGCGACAGACCGGATATTGATCTCATTGTTATTTCGACTCCATGGGATCAACACGTACCGCAGGCTTTGTATGCGATGAAGGCCGGAAAGCATGTGGCTATCGAAGTGCCTGCTGCTCTGACCGTGAAAGAGTGCTGGGATTTGGTGCTCACTTCGGAGGAGACGAAGAAGCATTGTATGATGATGGAGAATTGTTGTTACGATTTCTTCGAACTACTGACCTTAAACATGGCGCGCGATGGATATTTCGGAGAACTGATCCATACCGAAGGAGCATATCTGCACGATCTGTTGGGGTTGAATTTTAATAAAAATGGGTACTGGGATATGTGGCGGCTGAAAGAGAACTTCCGCAACGGGAATTTATATCCTACACATGGACTTGGGCCGGTATGCCAGGCATTAAACGAAAACCGGGGCGACCGGATGGTGAGCATGACTTCTACTTCAAGCGATGATTTTACCATGGCCAAACATGCAGAGGAACTGGCAAAGACGGATCCGTTTTTCAAACCCTTCGCCGGCAAAAAATACCGCGGCAATATGAATGTAACCAACATCCGCACTGCCAAAGGGAAAACCATTACCGTATATCATGATGTGTCAACCGAAAGGCCCTATTCGCGGATTCATCTGATAAGCGGAACAAAGGGAATGTGCAGAAAGTATCCGGCTCCCGCCCGTATTTCCAAAGGAGAAAGCTGGGCCAATGCCGATGATATGAAGGCAATAGAAGAAAAATACACTCCTGAAATTATCAAAAAAGTAGGGGAGATGGCAAAGAAGATTGGCGGACATGGCGGTATGGACTTTATCATGCAGTGGAGACTGATCGATTGCCTGCGTAGCGGCCTCCCTCTTGATCAGGATGTGTATGATGCTGCATCATGGAGTGTGGTTACACCGCTAAGCGAATGGTCGGTTGCGAATAAATCGAAGCCCATTGATTTTCCGGATTTCACCAATAAAAATTGGGAAACTAATAAGCCCGTAGAACTGACATTGAAAGGAGGAGGAAATACGAAAGTTATCGGATATTAAAATGAAAATACTCACTATTAATCGTGCATTGAGCCATTGCGGAGTGGCTTTGGTAGCACTGTTCATGTTTTCGGCTCAGGTAGTCGCACAGCAACTGGTCAATATTATTCCCAGACCCGTAAACATGGAAGTGAAAGCCGGCCAGTTTATAATTGATGCCAATACCGCACTGCGTTATGATGCTTCGAAGCCGGGGATGAAGGAATCAGCAGCTTTCCTTGCGGAACATATTTATCAAATTTCCGGAATCAGGATGCCACAAAATGCAAAGCTGATAAAGGCCATTGAATTGAAGCTAATAAATGATCCGGAATTAGGTGAAGAGGGCTACAAGCTGCATTCAGATAAATCAGGAATCAAAATAACAGCGAATGGCAAAAGCGGTATTATTTACGGAATCCAATCTTTATTGCAGTTACTTCCTCCGGTCAGGAGCAATGCCCGCTTGCAGGTTCCTTACCTTGAGGTAACCGATTTTCCAAGGTTCAAATGGCGCGGGATGCACCTGGATGTAAGTCGGCATTTCTTTTCGCCGGAGACGGTCAAGAGCTATATTGATTTGATGAGCGCTTATAAGTTCAACATTTTTCACTGGCATCTTTCCGATGATCAGGGATGGAGAATCGAAATTAAAAAGTATCCGAAGCTGACAGAAGTGGGCGCCTGGCGTGCTGATAGAAAGGGCATACCCTGGGGAGAGAGTGAGCCTTCCGCTGCCGGTGAAGCACTCACTTACGGTGGGTATTACACGCAGGAACAAATAAAGGACATTGTAAAATATGCAGCAGATAGAGGCATTACGATCGTACCTGAACTGGACGTGCCGGGGCATTCAGCAGCGGCCATCGCCGCGTATCCGTTTTTGGGATGTACCGGAAATGATCAACCCATGATGACCGGTGGCGTGTATCCTAAGTATATTGAAACCTCGCTTTGCGTAGCAAAAGACACGGTTTACGGATTTTTTAAAAATGTACTGGCCGAAGTGATGGAGTTGTTTCCATCAAAATACATACACATAGGAGGCGATGAAGTGGATAAGACGCCATGGAAAAATGATTCGCTCACCCAACGTTTTATGCGTGCGAAAAATCTGAAAGATGAGGATGCGCTGCAGAGTTATTTTATCCATCAGATGGAAATATTTATCAATAGCAAGGGAAGAAGAATGATAGGGTGGGATGAGATTCTGGAAGGAGGATTGGCACCCGATGCGACAGTTATGAGTTGGCGGGGTGAGAGCGGAGGGATAGAGGCTGCGAAGATGCATCACAATGTTGTAATGACACCGGGTACCCCACTATATTTCGATCACTATCAGGCCGGACCTGAAGGTGAACCGGTAGCCTTTGGCGGAATGAATACCCTGAAAATGGTTTACGATTACAATCCCATTCCTTCGGTGCTTTCAAAAGAAGAGGCTAAATACATTTTAGGTGCACAGGCTAATTTGTGGGCAGAGATGGTTTACTCAAGAAACCATGTAGAATATATGGTTCTGCCAAGGATGCTTGCATTGGCGGAAGCTGTTTGGACGCCGTTGGCTGATAAAAACTATACAGATTTTTATAAAAGGTTGCATTGGCATTTTGATGCCTTTGATCACCGCGGACTTACATACAGTGAAGGAAGTTATAATGTAAATATTACACCGGTGAAAATAAATGTAAACTTATCCATTTCACTCACTTCGGAAGTACCGGAAGCTATCATTTATTATACCACTGATGGAAGCTGGCCGGGTACAAGTAGCAAAAAATATTCAGAGCCATTTCCGGTAGATTCGTCGATGATTGTGAAAGCTGTGGTGGCTGTGAGAGGAGTGATAAAGAGCAAAATCCCTTCAGAACAGGAATTTGTAACGGATAAACTAACGGGCAAGGAAGTGAAATATACCTTTCCCGTAAGCCAGTATTATCGAGCTGATGGACCCAATTCTCTGACGGACGGCATTCGTGGTAAACATGCGGTAGGCAAGTACTGGCACGGCTTTGCCGGAACTGATATGATAGCAACTATCGATATAGGTAATGAAACTTCTATACATGAAGTGACAGCAGGATTCCTTCAGCGGTATAGCGACTGGATATTTTTGCCGGCATGGGTGAGGATAGAAACTTCAAATGACGGTGTCAATTTCACCCTGGCAGGAGAAGAAAAAAACAATATTTCGGTGGATGAGAAAAAATCGACTATCAAGGATTTCAAGATTCGATTTGATGAGCGTAAGTGCCGGTATATTCGGGTTACAGCCAAAAATATCGGAGTGTGTCCGCCGGGTCATCCGGGTGAAGGGAAAGCAGCCTGGATTTTTGCTGACGAAATCATGGCTTATTGACCGGATTGCATTAATTTAGATCGAAATTAAGTGATCCGGTTCTTAAAAATTTATTGACAAAAAGTATCTATAAAATTAAAGTTTTCAGCGGCCACCGTGTATCCCAATGATCATTTAATCAAAACAGGACTTCCGAATAAGAAGTCCTGTTGATTTTTGGTATCTTAATAAATCCTTCGGTTTAGAAATGCCATCTTACAAATGCTTCCATTGCTGCATATTTCGTCAGCCCAAGCTGTGCATAAAGATTGGCCGTATTCGCATTTCTGATTTCAGCCCGCTGCCAAAATTCTCTTTCATCATCACCCTGAAAAGGAACTGAATCTTTTTGCGACTGATGGATAAATATTCCATAACGCTTTTTTCTTACCTGCTCCGGACTCATTGGAATTGCCATCTGAATTTCATCCACATTCCACTCTTGCCATGCGCCCTTGTACAGCCATAGGTAGGTATCTTTGAGGAAGTCGTCTCCATCCTTTTTAATCTGATCCAGTGCCGCCAAAATTACATCAAGACATACTTTATGGGTGCCATGCGGATCGGCCAGGTCACCGGCAGCAAAAATCTGATGTGGTTTGATTTCGCGGATTAGCTTTACGGTCAAATCCACATCTTCCTGGCCCATCGGATTTTTTTGAATTGTTCCGGTTTCGTAAAACGGAAGGTTCATAAAATGGATTTGGTTGTCTTCAAGCCCCACATACTTACAGGTAGCCCTTGCTTCACTTCTTCTGATCAATCCTTTAATGCTTCTGATAGCCGGACTATCTACCTCTGAAGTCTTTTGATGGGTCAGATAATGCTTTGTTTCTTCGTACAATTTTTTGCTGGTCGTGTTATCTATCCCGAACATCTGTTCAAAGTTGACAGCAAAATCAAGAAACCGGGTTACGAATTCATCCGTTACCGCAATGTTTCCACTTGTTTGATAAGCCACGTGCACCTCGTGACCCTGATCGTGCAGCCGCATAAAAGTGCCACCCATGCTTATGATATCATCATCGGGGTGGGGCGAAAAGATGATAACTCTTTTGGGGAATGGTTCGCTTCTTTCCGGGTGTGCAGGAATCACTGCATTGGGTTTACCACCGGGCCAGCCGGTAATGCTGTCTCTCAGCATATAAAACACTTCCAGATTGATGTCGTAGGCATTCCCTTTTTCTGCGAGCAAATCACTCAGGCCGAAATTGTTGTAATCGCGATTGGTCAGGCTCAAGACCGGTTTTTCTAATTCCAGTGCCATGTTCACCACCGCTGTTTTAATTAGTTGAGGCGTCCATTCACATTCGCCTGCCAGCCAGGGCGCCTTAAAGCGTGTAAGATCCGCTGAAGCAAAGCTGTCGGTTACAAAAATAACATCATCATGATTCTGCAGCAAAGAAGCGGGTACCTGTTCAGTCGGATTTCCTTCTACCGAACTTTTTATAGCCTCAGCCTTGGCTTCTCCCCAGGCAAGCAAAATAATTTTTTGAGCCTTCAGAATAGTACTGATACCTGTGGTAATAGCCATCCGGGGCACATCCAGCAATTTACCGAAGCTCCCTGAATTTGCCATACGGGTGCTGTTATCAAGTGCTATCAGCCGGGTGGTAGAGTTGGCCGGTGAACCGGGTTCGTTAAATCCTATGTGTCCGTTTTGCCCAATGCCAAGAATCTGCAAATCAAGCCCTCCGGCTTCTTCAATTTTTTGCTCATAACTTCTGGCGTATTTTTTAACCTCACTTTTAGCGACCGTACCATCCGGAACAAAAGTATTTGCCGGATCAATATCGATATGGTTAAACAGATTTTCTTTCATAAAGTGATGGTAGCTGTGAATGGATCCCGCTTCCATCGGATAGTATTCGTCCAGATTAAAAGTGATCACATTTTTAAAACTTAATCCTTCCTCCTTATGCATGCGAACCAGCTCTTTGTACAACAGCTTAGGAGTAGAACCGGTGGCCAGTCCCAAAACTGCCTTTTCTCCTTTTTCATTTTTATCTCTGATAAGAGTGGCGATAATTCCTGCCACATACAAGGAGCCATCCTGCGGGGTATCAAAGATTTTGACAGGAATTTTTTCCAATGAGTCCGAAAGATCAATCTGATTTTCCATAATAAAATTTTGCTTGATAAATGAGCGGGTTGAAGAAAAGATAATGCAAACGTTTGTTATTGATCTTATCCTTCTTTTAATCCGGCTTTTTGGTTTTAAATGGTTAAAAAAGAATGGCGAAATTACAAAATAAGCACAACTCTTTCGCTTTAGAAGTGATGTATATCAGGGATTTATTTCACAATGTGGAATAAATTGAAATAATCAAATATTATAACACATGCATTAACTTATTTCAAACAATCAACTTCGGGAGACCTGTTTTTCGGCGAAATCATTAAACGCTTCGTTGGTGAATCCGTTTGGTTTCTCAACCGGTCCCTGAATCAGGTGGTGATTTTTAAAATTGATGGTGAGAATACCTCCTTTTAAAATAACGGAATCCATTTCTTCCCATTGATAACTTTTTCTCGGAAAAAAATCTTTTTTAATCCCATCGGGGATAAAGATGTAGGCAAATTTTTGCAACGCAATACCAAATGAAATGGCCGTTATTAAAACCAGAACAGCCACCAAAATATTGAGCCAAAGCCAGACTGCTGCCAGCAGATAGAAAATCTTTTCGTCCACCAGCATCACAGAAGGGTTCTTTTTTCTTTGAAGATTTTTAATGACAAAATAAACGGTTCCCACCAGAAGGCCTGTGAGCCCGGCAAGAAAAGTCTCTTTAAAAAACAGAAAGATTATAAAAGACACCAGTATGAAGCCGGTAAAGATCATGCCCAGTTTTTGGTACGATCCGGTTTTCTCATTTTTCAGTATTAGGGTAAATTCTTCAGGATTTCTCATGCGAGAGGATTAACAGGTTGCACAATTTGAACAATATCCGGGCTCCCACATTTTCATCCCATTCATTGCTGCTGACTCCAACTTCGTTCAAATCAAAACCAATTAATTTTTTATTTTTCCTGATTAATTGTCTTAATAAATAATAGACCTGTTCTGTTTCAAGCCCACCTTGTACAGGCGTTCCGGTATTGGGGCATAATTTGGGATCAAGACCATCAATATCAAAACTCAGGTAAACGAACTCCGGTAAACTATCCACAATTTCGTCTGCTATCTGCTTCCAGGTGGCGCCTTCGTATTGCTTTTCTTTCAGGTCTTTATCAAAGAAAGTCTGGACGACTCCATTGCTGTTGCGGATAAAATCCAGTTCGCTTTCTGAGTAATCACGGGTGCCCACCTGTACCAGTTTTTTCACCGAAGGAACTTCCTTCAGAGCATTAAACATGATGGAAGCATGCGAATATTTAATTCCTTCGTAAGCCTCTCTCAGATCGGCATGCGCATCGATTTGTAAAATACCAAAAGATTCGTACTTATCGCCCATAGCCTTGTAAAACCCAAGTGGAGAACTATGGTCACCTCCAAGCAGCCCAACCAGTTTGCCCTGTTTGAGCAGCTTTCCGGTCTCTTCGTAAACCCACCGGTTAAGAAATTCCCCTCCTTCGTTAATCTCCTCCAATGCCTTGCTCATGAATTTATTTTCGCTCAGATCCTGTCCTTCAGAAATATATTTCATGTATAACTCAGCTTCCTTTCTCAGGTAATCACTTTTTCTCAAAATTTCATTATCCACTTCCTTCATAAAAATGCCTCGTTTCCATCCATCGTACAGGTCATTATCTATCAGGTCAACCTGTAGGCTGGCATTGAATATGCTTTCAGGAGCGCGTGCAGTTCCGGCGCTATAGCTTACTGAAACTTCCCAGGGAACCGGAAACAAAACCACCTTTGCTTCTTCTTCCGAAAAGGGCAGACCGAAAATATTCAGGTTGGGATTGCCGGCTGAATTGGGATCAAAATTGGATAAGTCAATCATAGAAATTTTTTCCTTTTTTTGAGGGCGCAAAGGTACGAATGAATAACGAACAATGGAGAAGTGCGAAGTTCCGGCTTTCTTTTTATGAATATTTTTCGATGCGCACGGAGTGGATATTTTCGCTTTTTAATAGGGGCGTATCTAAATTATCAGGTTACTGACGGCCGGCACTATTAGCGTGTTTCGATGGCTTCGGAAATCAAATAAAACGGGGTACTTTTTGGTGAAACAGAAATGGCAATCGCCTTTTGGAAGTTTTTCAAATCACGAATCGGAAAAATCATTTCAATTTTTTAATAAGCTTTCGGGCATTCGAAATGTAGGAACTGCTTTCAGGCACTTTTTCTGCATAGCTTAATGCCTCTTCTTTATTTCCCAACTTCCAATCAGCATAAGCAGCAAAAAAATTAGCATCGCCTTTATACGCTGATTTTCCGTCCGCCATTGGTTTCAAAACATCAAGTGCCGGGCTATACCGTTTTTCTTTAATCAGTGAGATGGCATAGTAAAATTGTGTGGTGGCATCATCGGGATTATTCTGCAGGCTTTGTTCGAAAAGTGCGATGGCCTCTTTATATTTTTTATCATTAAAAAACTGTGCTCCTTTCGATACAGCATTTTCATCTCCCCTTACTACGGCATGTGGCATGGGCGAAACTGAATAATTATCTATCCCGTTTGGCAACAGTAAAATGACCAGGAATATGGCAGCAACAGCGGCGGCCGCAAATAAGTATCTTTTGAAATGAACGACTTTTCCTGTTTGAGCGGAAGAAAAGTGTTTTTGGGTTAGCGGATTTAATATGTTCTCCAGATCTGATATTCTTTCACCGGCATGCAGTTGTTTACGAAGAATTTCGTCGGTTTGTTTCCATTCCTCAAATTCGTTGCGTAGGGTTTCATCCACATTAAGCCTTGCTTCAAAGTCTCTCTTTTCCGACTCCTCCATTTCGCCCGACATATATAATGCTATCAGCTCCAGATTATTCATGGCAATTTATTTTTAATCAGTTTTATAAGTTCTGCCATGCAGACTGATTTCTTTTTTCTCAGATACCCATAACTGACACCCAGCCGGGCCGCTAATTTCTCCTGCGAATTTTCTGAATAAGAAGCTTTGATAATCTCCCTGCATCGCTCACTTATCTTATCCAGCATAGCCATCACCAGGTTTTCCCTCTCCATCTTTATAGCATGGGCTTCAGCATCTTCGAAAGCATCGTCTGCAACATCCTTATATCCTGAATCTATAGAATTTGTTACCCTGTTTCGCTGATTTTTTTTTGCCTGATTCAGCCACTTGCGTTTGCATACCATTAAAAGAAAGGCATCAAAAGGACAGGTCAGTTCAAATTTTCCATCAGATGCCATCTTGTAAATGTCAACCAATGATTCCTGAAATATGTCCCCGGACTCATCTGCCGATGCTCCCATGATCTCGAGAGTTCGTTTGATACGTGAGGCGAAGGAACGGTAAATTTCCTCTATGATGATGCTGTCATGACTTCGTAAAGCCTCAATATATTTTTGATCGCTATGCAAAATTTCCTCATTAAAAGCAGGTAAAAATAAACTTTATGTGTGTATAATATGAAGTAGAAATAAAATTTATATCAAACCATTTCTTATCAGAATAAAATAGAGAAACGGAGCGATACGTTATTTTTACAAAGTATTAATACTTTTTTAAGGTAACAATTACCTTTGATTCGTATTCTATATGAAAGCCCGGTTATGAGAATATTGCTTTTTTCTATTGTATTGAGTATAACTATTTCCAGTGTGAGCTTTTCACAATCTGTATCTGATAGTATGATACAGAAAACAGAATCGAATAAAGCGAAATTTTCGGCAATATTGCCCCCACTCACACAGATACCGGGAGCGCCTGAACCTTTCTATACTTACCTGTGGGACTTTGGCGACGGACATTTCAGTACGGGTGCCGAGCCGGCGCATATATATGACAAAGTGGGAGATTATACGGTTCACATGTATGCCGTAAACAACTATGATGATGGAAAAAAACCGGAACGAAAAACGAGAAAGGTTACCATTGCATCCACCCAATTTTCAGCAGCGCAATCGGTAGCTGAAAATAGTTTTTTCAAAGCAAATGGCCTGTTCGAGTTGAAATACAATAGCATGGCTAAACCGGGCGACACCATGGTTTTGATAATGGGCTGGAACGGAAATACCGGCCTTACTGCAGGAGGAAAAACATTTTTAATGATCAATGAAAGAGAATACCGTCAAACATGTTTCGACACGGCTTCTTTCAGATTTTATCATAACGAAGAGTTGGCGTCGGAGTCGTCCTATGCCTTTGAAAATTATTTTGGAAAAGCGATAATGACGGAAAGTGGAAGTCCTCCGGCAACCTACAAGTCATATTTTTCAGAGGCAGAAACCGGCAGTATGATGCGACAATTGGCATCAGCTTATAAAAATATTTATGAAGTGAAGCTTAGTGCCCCTGATAAGGATGGTTCTCAGTTTGCATTTCTTGAGCTTTTTGTAACTCCGGAAATGATCAGGGATACGAATGCTACCTTAACCATTACGGGCATGTTTTTGCCCGATAGCGGAATATCGGTGATTCATCGGTTGAATATTCCGGTGGTCAACTCGCACGATCCCAATAAAATGAACCGAAGCGGCGGACCATTAGAATACAGGTTTTTGAAAAAACATAAAACATTTACCTACAAAGTGAGGTTTCAGAATACCGGTAAAGGACCGGCCAGAAGAGTAGCGCTGGATATGACCCTTCCATCTGATCTTGATCCGGCTTCAATTCGGATAAAGGATATGTCGCCTGCGTGTGATTCATGCCGGAGTGCTGCGGATAAAAGAGGATGTTGGGAGTTAATTCCGAATGAAAAAGGTGCTCAGTTTATTTTCAATGGAATTTACCTGAAAGGAACGCAGCAAGATGGAGTAGAAGATATGGATAGCACCAAAGGTTTTATGGAGTTTACCATCAGCTCAAAAAAGAAACTCGAAAACAAAACCTTCAAAGCGCAGACAGCTATTTATTTTGATAACAACGACCCGGTGATTACCAATTATGCTACAGGCAGGTTCCTCAAAGTGCCGTCGCCTGTTTTTATGGCGGGATATGAAAAGTCTTTTGGATCATCCAGGGGCGGAGATGGACTGGTGGCCGGTATTGGTATTGCGCCCATTGCGCCGTGGAAGCCTTATTTGCAATTTGAGCTTTTTTTTAAGCAAGGTATCCGAACCGAAGTTTCGCGATTGTTCATCGATCAATCCGGAGTAGTTTCGGATGATTTGGGTAAGAGGTACGAATACAAAGGTTATGATTCTTCAATTGTTCATTCCGTAAGCCAGCTTAGGTTTGTTCCGCTGCAGGTAAGATACAATGTGAACAAGAACCTGAGTATGGGCGCGGGTATTTTGATAAATGCTGATGTGGCGGGCTACCGTGAAGTGGATAACCGTTACAATATTTTTGGCGTCAATGATTTGAAGGAACTGTATCTCAGGAACAAGAAGTCGGTCAAACCATTTAATAACTGGGACTTTTATCCGTTTTTGGACATGCAATTGGGAATGGTCAGGTTGGGGCCGCATTTGGGAGTAAGATATTATTACGGCGGAAATAATAATAGTTATGGATATCTTTATGCCGGATGGCGATTGTAAAATTATCCTCTAAATACCACCTTTTATTTTTCTGGCCGGTTATGATATTTATCGGCCTGTTATTGTTTTCGGGAAATCCTCCCCAGGATAACGATCTGCAGAAATACGAGTCTTTTAAAAAAGCGGATAATTTCACCGGGTATGCCAACAATATTTTTGACAGTACGGATGCCCATCCGGCAAGATATATCTTTAAGGCCGATTCCATTTTGCAAACATTCTGGAGGCAACCTGTTAACAATGATGAAAAGTTATCCTATTATGAGTTGCTGATTAATTTCGGATACCTCCTTCTTCAGCAAGGCAGGGTTTCAGCATCCTCCGCATACTATGAACTCGCCCTGAAGTTTTATCTGGATCATGCATTGGAAGACACTGCCTTACAAACAGCTATGAATTTTGAAGAATACGTCTGTAAACCATTGGGAAACAACTATACAAGGATCGGCGCATTTGGGAAAGCCATGCAGATACAAAATATGGCAATCAGCTCAGCTCTTGAAAATAGGAAGAACAAGATACTTCCGGGATTATATGTAAACCTGGCTGCAACCCATTTTTGGGCTAAAGATTATCATCAGTCATTGGAAGCCTGCAACGAAGGGGTGAAATATGCTGTAGGAGATGGCCGCTACTTAATACTTTTATACAATCTGAAAACCGATGCATTCTTAGGGTTAAACGTTCCGGATAGTGCTATCTACTGGAATGATCGTGCACTTGATATCGCGAATACTTTACATGAAGGAAAAACGACGATTCTTTCCGGCATTTATTCGTCACGTGCAGCAATTTTTCAAAAGATCGGGCGGCATCGTGATGCATTTGCAGCCGTCAAACGCGCATGGATGCTGGCTGATAATCTTTCAACGCGCGAAAAAGCTAAGATTGCCAATGATTTGGGTGGATACTACTTGTCTGATAAGGATACGCTTAGTGCGCAGCAGTATTTTAATACCGCGTTGAGCTCTTTTCCATTGAATGCGAAAGGGCTTTTTCCGGATTTTACCGTCACTTCTGCTTTGTTTGGTAAAGCGAAAAGCTTCGCCGGACGCAACGCAGATTCGGCCGTCAGATATTATGAGTTGGCTGTGTTGAACGATTATTACGCCCAGCAGCTACTTACCGGAGCACTAAATACACAAAGTGCATTGTACTCGAATGAACAAGCTTCGGAAGAGGCGATCTTGTATTTACATCATTTGTATAACCTGAATCCCGACCCGTTTTACCTTAAAAAGTCACTATGGCTGACTGAACTTTCAAAAGGCAGAAAGGTGATGTACGAACAACATCGTACAAATATGTGGTTAGAAGATTCCATCACCGGTAAAAATGCTCTCGCTTTGGAGCAGCTAAACAAGGATATCCATCTTCTGAGCCAGACAGCAGATGCCCGGGAGAAAGAAATCATCCAAAGCAGGATTCGTGCAGCGGAGTACTATTTGAATTTGAAAGAAAATTTGTTTGTCAGGCAATTTCAGGTTCCCGATTATGAGTTGTTTTTAAAGCGATTGGATGAAAAGCGGCGGTCTGTCACCTGCATCAGTTATTTTCTGGCGGGCGACAAGTGTTATTCTGTATTGGTGGATAGTGTAGGGTTTCATCAAAATATTGCAAATAGCAGGTTGCTTGAAGATGTTGCGAATTTTACCTCCCGGTATTTTTCTAACTTTTCAAGTTTCACCAATGCACCGGAGGATTATTTTTCTCAGTCCAAAGAATTATTAGAATCGCTGATTCCCGCAGATTATCGCCGGACACCAATTCTGATTTCTCCGGATGGGATATTGTTCTCCCTGCCTTTCGAAGCCCTGAGTACAGATGCTGTATCGCCCGATTTTTTAGGTGCGGCGACGGCTATTACGTACAGCTATTCTCTGTTGCAAAATATGCTTGCTGATACCGTTTCATCCGGAGAACCGTCACTTGAAGTGTTTTCATTTGAAAAATCACACCTTGGATTCCCCGGTTTGTCGAGTGCACAGACCGAAAGGAATTTTCTAAATAAAAATTTCAGTGCTAAAGTATTTGATGCAACCCAAACGGAAGATAGTTCTTTTGTTCATTCGCTCTTGTCACGAAATGTGATTCATCTGGCTTCGCATGCAGTGGCCAATCAAAAAGAAGGGCAACCTTTTCTGGTATTGAAAAACAAACTTTATCTGTCGCAACTTCAATATATTACGGCTCAGACTCCTTTGGTGGTTTTGGCTGCATGCGAAACCGGCAGTGGGGTTCTTCAAACAGGAGAGGGGATGGAAAGTCTGGGCAAAGCACTCATGAGCAAGGGCGTTCGATCAATCATTTCTACCAGATGGGAAGCGGATGATCAGGCAACCTCTGAATTGATTCAATTATTTTATACGCATCTGAAAACGAATAAAACTCCCGCGCTTGCATTGCAATCTGCCCGTAAAGAATATCTGGAAAAACACACCTCGATTGCTGATAAGAATCCATGGCTCTGGGCCGGACTGATATATCAGGGTTTAGATGAGCCAATTGAGATCGCAGAACCCGATGGTTCCTGGTTTTCGCATCCGGTCAGGACCATGCTTTTGGCGATAGGTTTGTGTGTAGGAGTCGGGTTGTTAGCTATAATTTATATCAGAAGGAGGGGGAGGAAGTGAGGGGTGTTTTGTGTTCTTTCAACACCTGTTGGCGTCCGAAGGGTGAGGCAGTACGGAGGCGGACCCGACAGCGTTTGAAAGAAAATGAATCTACTCCTCCACGCTGTTTTGTCCAATCGGACGAAAACAGGAGGAGGAGCTTCACACCTGTTGGCGTCTCGAAGGGTGGGGCAGTGCGGAGGCGGACCCGACAGCGTTTGAAAGAAAAGATCTAATAAATCTCAAAAACCCTTTCCAATTGCTTGTTGCTATTTTTTGAAAGTGTTTTTATCATCAGGTTCCTCAACAGAATGGCAAATGGATTTTCAAGATGCGCCAACTTACCCAGTCTCATACTGGTGTTGACAATGAAGTGCGCCTTTTTAATACGTAATTTTTCGTACTGAGTGAATATCTCTTCTAAACTCTTACCTGATTCAAACAATTTCCCGAGAATATATGCATCTTCAATAGCCTGGCAGGCTCCCTGACCCATGTTAGGCGTGGTAGCATGAGCCGCATCGCCTACCAGGCAAGCCCTGCCACGGTGCCATTCTTTTATGGGCTTTAAGT
>JBIQMB010000022.1:0-7359 GCA_044463745.1 Chitinophagaceae bacterium
ACAGCCATTCAGTACCTCCGGGCATTGCCCATAACAATTGTGGATATTCGAAGCTTATCGGCATAAATAATTGATTAAGATTGTAAAGATAAATGAAAATGATTTAGCAGTACAAATACAGAAACTTAAGTGACAAAAGGTAATAATAAATTTGGAAAATTTCACGGGAGGTGGTAAGTTGTACTCAGTATTAATGTTGGCAGTCTGATTGGCAACACCACCCAGCTAAGAGTGCGACCAAAGAATACCGGTGCGTGGCAACGGAAGAGAATACTGTCAGCGGCGGAACATACCGACACAGCGCAAAATCTGAAGGTAGGAGTCATTTAAAAAGTTACTAAAATGAAAAGTTTCTTTCTGGCCGTCGCATTTTCCTTCATCAGTGCTTTTGTATTTGCTAACAATAGTACTCAAGAAATTGAAGCAGTTTCTTCAAGCGAACAATATTTAAAAGATTTGAAACAAGAGAAGGTTAACGTAAAAATTAGCCCAATACATGTTACTTTGTCCTGTGGTATTGAGTGTGATATTATTAATTTTACAGGTACATTCGAAGAGTTGCTTGTTTTTATAGAGCAATTGGATGCTCTTCTTTGTGGAGAAAACGAAGTTCCTATAGACTAGTGAATTCATAAACAGCTAACCAAAGAGGCTGGACTTTCCAGCCTCTTTGGAAATTAAAATAGAAAATGAAAAAGATTATTTTTTTTACTCTTTGCTCCCTTGGTTTTAATTCAAATACTCAGGCGCAAAACTGTGATTTTTTAAGTAAGTATATAGCTACCTATGAATTTGAATATCAACTCGATTCTCTTAATCCGGATTCAAAGAGGGTTTATGAACCCTATGTATTGATTTTTAACGAAGAGCAATCATACTTTGCAAGTAATGCCAGATTAAATAGAGACACACAATTGTACAATAGTAAAAACTTAAATATAGGAGATATAGATAGATTTATGAAAATGCCTAAGGCATCTTCAAATAAAAGAATCCTGAATACCATACAACCAAATAGCATTTCATTTATTGATGACATCCTTAGTAATGAATATTATCTGACTGATCCTTTCCAATTAGAATGGAAACTTGTAAATGAAAAAGATTCTATTGGTATATTAGAAGTTAAAAAAGCAGAAACCAATTTCCGCGGCAGAGATTATATAGCGTGGTATTGCGAAGATTTACCTTTTTCTTTCGGGCCATATAAATTTTCAGGACTGCCAGGGTTAATTATTCGAATTCATGATTCTAAAAATCAAATCTTTTATTCTCTGACTGATTTTAAAAAGATAGAACCGAGACCATTTAAAATTGATTACTCAAAACGTACGAAAAATATATCTATCAAAGAATTTCAGAAACTATATGATAGTTTAATGAATAACCCTATTCCTTATATGGAGGCAGAGGGCGTTATGGTTAATGAACAAACGAAGGCGTTAATAAGAAACAGGTTTGATGAGAGAAGGAAAAATAATAAAAACAGGATAGAATTAACAAATGAATGAAACATATAGTTTTATGGATGTTTTTTTCACTGCTATGTAATTTCTCTTTTTCTCAGAGCACTATAAGTGGAAGACTCTCCGATAAAGATGGTAAATCTATTTCTGGGGCGAGTGTTGTACTTTACAAATCTGGTACGGATAGCACATTAGCCTATACCATTTCTGATAGTAAAGGATTTTATCGGGTAAATGTTTTGATTAATGAAAAGAAGATACAAATTAAAGTGCGTAGTATTGGGTTTACGGTTTTTACTAAAACAATCTCTAATCAATCACAAACACTTAATATCGAATTAGAGGAGAAATCAGTTGAACTTAAAGAAATAGTAATTAAAGATGCTCCTATAACCAGAAGGGGGGACACCATAAATTATCAGGTAAATGCTTTTGCAAAGGAGCAGGATCGCTCAATAGCAGACGTTCTAAAAAGAATGCCAGGTATTGATGTATTAGACGACGGAAAGGTGTTGTATCAAGGGAGACCCATCAACAAGTATTATATTGAAGGGCTGGATTTATTAGCTGGCAAATATAATCTTGCTAATAATAATTTACCGTACAAGGAGGTAACCTCAGTACAGATATTAGAAAATCATCAACCTATAAAGATTCTGGACAGCATTCAATTTTCTAACCTGGCAGCTTTAAATATTAAGCTTAAAAATGCTTATACCTTTACTGGCTCGGCAGAAGCAGGGGTAGGTACATCACCTTTACTTTGGAAAGCCAATATTACACCTATGCTGTTTGCCAGAAAATATCAAATGCTGGCCTCCTATCAAACGAATAACCTGGGTGATTATGTAGCAGCACAGGTTAAGACCCTTTCGCTTGAAGATTTTTTAGAACAGTTTGAAAACTATAGTCAAAAACAGGACTGGCTTGGGATTCAACAATTAAGCCATCCGGCTTTTTCTGAAAAAAGGTGGCTTGATAATAATGTCCATTTAGCAACAGGAAACTACCTGCAAAAGCTAAAAAGAGATTATGAATTGCGGTTAAACAGTTCGTATCTTAATGACTTTCAAATTCAAAAAGGATATACACGCACATTGTTTTTTGTCGGGAATGATACAATTTCCTTAGATGAAAATAAGCAGAATCAACTTCATTTCAGTTCTTTAGAAACAAACCTTACGCTTCAGCGAAATACGAAGGATAAATTTTTAAAAAACACTTTAAACTTTCAGGGATTTTGGGATGGGGCAAGGGGTAATATTCTAACCGGAAATGAGCAATTGAACCAGAATTTAAGTAATCATTATTTTAAAGTATCTAATGCTCTCCGGGCTATTTTTCCCTTAGGTAAAAAATTAATGACTTTCAATTCTTCCATAAACATAAACCGCACACCGCAATCTTTGCAGGTTAATCCCGGCCAGTTTCAGGATCTACTAAATAACGGAAATTGGTATTCAGAAACATTTCAAACTGTGAATCTGCAAACATTTTATACTAATAATTCTGTAGGATTTACGAAAGGTTGGAAAAGATTCGCCTTTTCACCCAAGATAGGATTTCTGGTTGAAAAACAGAAGTTGAAAAGCCGAATAACTACATCCGAAAATCATTATTTGGGCGATGATTTTAATAACAATTTAAGCTGGAATCGAACGAAAGCCTTTGTGGATTTATTAAGTCAGTATAAAAAGAACAAGATGCGCGTAGAACTAAGAACTCCTTTCAGTTTTCAAACTTATAAAATTGAAGATGCGCATTTGCACAAGCAAATTGATGTTGAAAGGTTGATTCTTGAACCCAGCCTATCTTTTAATTATGAAGTTAATTCATTTTGGAAATTGAATACCTCATTAAACCGGAGTAATCAGTTTGGCAAGATTAATCAATTCTATTATGCTTTCATAATGCAGAATTACAGAAACATACAACAGCTGAACTTAAAGGGAATTCCACATACATTAAGTAATGGATTTAATTTCGGCATTTCTTATCGTAATCCTTTAAAAACACTCTTTGCCCATTTCATTTATGCTATTGTAGAAAATAAGAATAACCTTCTTTTGCAAACAAATGTGCTAAATAACGGTGCAGTAGAAATAAATGCGCTTGATAGGGAAAACTACGCTGATATTCATAATATTTCCTTTCGGGTGAGCAAGTATCTTTCAAGCTTAAAGAGCAATTTTACCGTTAATGGTAACTATGGAATTCAGGATTTTAAACAAATACTTAATAGGGAATTAGTGGGCATAAAGAATCAAACATGGAGCTTCGGTGGGAAAATTGAAACAGATTTTACTAAATGGTTCAATACTGAGTTTCAAACGAATTGGCTGATGTCGAAAAATAAGATAAAGAATAAATCCAATAATACTATTGTTCAACAAAACTATTTAATGAATTTAAATTTTTATCCTCAGAAGAGCCAATATATTGGCTTAAAGACAGAGTATCTTAAAAATAATTTATTTAATAAATCGTCTGAAAATATTTTCATGGATATCGTTTATCGTTACACATGGCAGAAAAACGGGATAGACCTTGAATTTCATCTAAATAATTTATTCAACACTAATAACTACCAGACGATCAATATTGATTCATATAGTTATATCGAAACAAGTTATACTCTCAGGCCACGACAAGTATTTTTCAAGGCCAAATTTGCATTATAATTAATAAAGAAATATACTTTAAGCTGCATAGAGTAAGGATTAACTATTGCTAATCATGACACATTTTTATCCGACGAGAAGTTTAACAAGTCTTCATGATACGACTCACCCGAAGTGACAGAAATAAATCATTGAGGGTGAAAGATTTTTTTCAACTCTTTATCCTAAGCCTTAAAATCTTCAAACCGATTAGTCATTCTTAATGATAGCTCTATTTTAAATACCGGCCACATTTGGCTTTACCATGTGCTGCTTCGTAGGGTGTAATGCCTTTGGAACAAGATGCTGCGCCAATACTAATAGCAAGAGCTATTATCAGGAGTTTTTTCATAATAAAAAAGTTAGCGTAGCCGTCTATTCATCGTAGATGGCAAGTATAAATAAAAAAATGCCGGAATGCAAGAACAATCCGGCAGAAATTTTATTAAATGTTGATGAAATTCTACTTCACGCGCTTTTCGCGGATACGGGCACTTTTTCCGCTTCTTTCTCTGAGGAAGTACAATTTAGCTCTGCGTACTTTACCAACTTTATGCAGTTGAATACTCTCGATGTTGGGTGAATTGAGTGGAAACAAACGCTCCACGCCCACGCCATTGCTTATTTTACGTACGGTAAAAGTAGCGGTGCCACCTTCGCCCTGACGTTTAATAACATCTCCCTTGAAACTCTGAATTCTTTCTTTACTGCCTTCTACAATACGATAGTTGACAGTTACATTATCTCCTGCTTTGAATGTAGGGAGCTCATTCTTTTTTGTAAGCTGGTCGTGTACAAAATTAACCGGGTTCATGACCTTTATTTTTTTAGGATGGCAAAGGTAGGAGAAAAAAGATTAAAACAGGAATGTTTTTTAGTTTTTAGAATCAATTAACCTAAATGAAGCGAAGAATATATATTAAATGAAATGGAAAAGTTGTTCACTAGGAACATGTCTCAATATTTTTTCAGACATCTGGATGTAACGTAGGTTGTGCTCGTACCCTTGGTTTTGAACAGGATTTTGTTATTAATGGTTTCATTGATCCTAACAAGCGAAATGCCATGATTCTTTATTAGTTCCGATCTCGTTATTGCTGTTTTCTATATTTTTTATCAGAGAAATCTATAATAATGGGGTGGTTATCTGCGGTTTTATATATGATTTGATGTTTCTTTAAAATTGTTGCACAGTCTTTGTGTTTAAATATGTAAAACTATAATAATGCAAAACGCTCATCTTACCGAAAAAACAACCATTCAACCTTTCTGGATGACGATTCTCCGAATTATTCTGGGATTGATTTTGATTTGGAAGGGTTTCGTTTTTATAAGAGATACTACCGCACTTCAGCAATTAATTGAAACAACAGGCGTGGGGGTCTTTAGTACGAATTCTGAAATATTAGCCTTTATCGTAGCGTATTTATCCGTATTATGCGGCGTGTTAATTTTAGTCGGTCTCTATACCCGCATAAGTTCCATTGTGCAAATTCCTGTACTTATTGTGGCAGTTATTTTCGTCAACGTAAAACAAATTTCCGGTGGATTTGAATTGATATCCTCTATCGTAACTTTGGCTTTACTCGTATTTTTTGCGATAAAAGGAAGCGGTCAATTTTCGGCTGATGAATATTTCAGAACTTATTACAAAGCCGGTTCAGAGAAAGGCAAAACGGACCGGATGTTTGAGACGCCGGAGCGATAGATGAAAAGCCTGTCCTCGGTTTGTTTTCGAAAATCAGCGGTTAATTTGGAATGAGTCTTAATATTAATCTTATTCAAACTATGCTGGATGCAAGTTGATTTTATTTTTTGAGTTTTTTTTGAATTCCTTGCCTTAGTTATGTTATTAAATAGGACCAAAAAATGAAAAGTTTAATTCTTTTTTATTTATTAATCATTGTTCCTTTTGGGATCATCCTTATACTAAATTTATTTGGGTTGATTAATGAAATGAAATTTGTAGGTCTCTTGATGTTTTACTTATTAATTTACCGAACCTTTATAGATGGAAATAGGCTTGTTAATAAAAAAATCATTCCCAAAAGAGATATCTGGAAAATGCTACGTCCGGGATTTCGTATTGACCATTTTAAAGACTTATATTTAAAATGATGAAGAGTACTTGCATAATCGAATCTGTTCTACTTCAACACCGGGATGTATATAAATAAACTATACAACTTCACATAAGAGTTTCCCTGCCATTTTTCTTGCAAGTATTTCCTCGTAAAAGATAAACTTATTGGAATCAGATATAGCAAGAAATACGAAACTGTATTTCCAGAGATTTCTACATTAACCTTAAATCTCATAAAGAGTACTCCGTAAAAGAGTACTCAATTTGCCAATTCCTTATTTCGCCACATTAACCGCTCTTTTCTCGCGGATGACGGTTACTTTAATTTGACCCGGGTATACCATCTCATTTTGTATTTTTTGGGCAATCTCAAAACTCAGTTGATCACTCTTTTCATCCGATACTTTCTCAGCTTCTACAATAACCCTCAGTTCCCGGCCTGCCTGCATGGCGTATGCTTTTTCTACCCCATCGTAGGCAACCGCAAGGTTCTCAAGGTCTTTAATGCGCTGCAAGTACTGCTGCATAATCTCTCTTCGGGCACCGGGCCTTGCTCCGCTCATGGCGTCGCAAGCCTGCACGATGGGACTGATCACGTATTCCATTTCTATCTCATCGTGATGAGCGCCAATGGCGTTGCATACTGCCGGATTCTCTCCATATTTTTCTGCCAGTCGCATTCCAAGCAGGGCATGGCTCAGTTCGGTTTCCTCATCCGGAACCTTTCCAATGTCGTGCAGCAATCCGGCGCGCTTGGCAAGTTTTGCATTTAACCCCAACTCGGAAGCCATGACACCACATAGATTAGCTACTTCGCGGCTATGCATCAGCAGGTTCTGGCCATAAGAAGATCTGAAACGCATCTTACCTACCATGCGTACCAATTCTTTATGAAGACCATGAATACCCAGTTCGATTACTGTTCTTTCGCCAATTTCAACAATCTGATCCTCAAGCTGCCGACGTGTTTTTTCCACCACTTCTTCAATTCTGGCCGGGTGTATCCTTCCATCTGTAACAAGTCGCTGCAGTGATAAACGTGCAATCTCGCGCCTCAATGGGTCAAAACATGAAAGTATGATGGCTTCCGGGGTATCGTCCACAATCAAATCAACGCCGGTGGCAGCTTCAATGGCCCTGATATTCCGGC
>JBIQMB010000022.1:7369-14601 GCA_044463745.1 Chitinophagaceae bacterium
CGTTTTCAATGGCTTGCTCCGCGGCCGTACGCTGAATAGTTTGAATAATCAGTTTTCTCGCTTCCTTATTCGCTTTCTGTTTAGCCTCGTCAATGATTTCCTGTTGCATGCTGAGTGCCTGTGTGTTGGCTTCGTTGCGCAGAATATCAAAAAGCTGGGCTTTGGCTTCCTCGGCAGTAAGCTGGGCTACTTTTTCCAGTTTTTTTACGTGTTCTTCCTGGTGCTTTTCCAGTTCATTACGCTTGATCTGAGCGATCTCAAGTTGCTGATTCAGGTTCTTTTTCAGATTTTCATTTTCGCGGATAGCTTTCTCAACATTCTGATCTTTTTGGTTGAGTGATTGTTCTTTTTGTCTGATCCGGTTTTCGGCGTCACTTAATTTCTGATTGCGTTGTTGTACCTCTTTATCGTGTTCTGATTTTAATTGGACGAAGCGCTCTTTGGCTTCTAACTGTTTTTCTTTTTTTATTGTTTCCGCCTTCTTTTCTGCGTCTTTTACGATTTGATTTGCCTGGTTTTGTGCCTGCTCAAATAAATGTTTGGTATTTTTTGCAAAAATGAATTTGCCCAGGATTATGCCGGCTATTAGAGCCACCACTCCTGTTATAATAAGAACTATTAATTCCATTGGTTTTTAACTGTTTTAATCTGTACATAATCATTTCTTCACTTTATTATTCAGAAAATTCTTGCTTAAAAAGCGAATGAACGAAGGTAAGAAAATTAGAGTAATAAGTAATTTTATCGTCATAATTTTAAACAGACTGACATAGAATTTCCTCCGGATTAAGGGATATATCTTAAATTGAGCCCATGTAAACCAAAGAAAAAATTTTAAATCTTATATAATATATTATGGAAAAAACAGCGGTTATTTCGGGTGCCGGCGGAGCTCTGGGCAGTGTTTTGGTGCACCGGTTTTTAAGAGAGGGTTTCACCACCGAAGGGTTGTACCGGTCGCATACCGACAAAATAGGTAACCCGAATTTTACTAGTCATTCGGTTGACTTGATGAATGAAAAAGATACCGAACAGGTCGTAAAAAATATTTTGGATAAGAGAAAATCTATTCAAACACTTGTTTGCAGTGCGGGTGGTTTTAAGGCGGGAGATATTAATAAAACCGATCTGGAGAGTTTGCAAAAGCAATATCAAATAAATTTTATCACGGCTTATAACCTTGTGCGTCCGGTATATCTGAGCATGAAAGAAAAGGGCCATGGCAGAATTTTTTTGATCGGCAGCAGGCAAGGGTTGGATGGGGTGAATTCTACGGGAGCGCTGGCTTATGGGTTATCTAAATCTTTACTTTTTCATTTGGCTAAATCGCTCAATAAAGATGCAGAAGGAAAGGTAGTTGTGTCGGTGGTGGTGCCTTCTACCATCGATACCGCCGATAACAGAAAATGGATGCCGGACGAGGATTTTACAAAGTGGGTAACCCCTGATCAGATCGCAGATGCTATTCTTTTCTATAGTTCAGAAGCTGCTTCAGCAATCAGGCAGCCGGTTATCAAATTATTTAATCAAAGTTGAGAAGGGTTGAAGAATTAGGCTCGCGGCCAATCCTCTATATAAAATATTTAAATCAGCCTGCGGATTCCTTGAAAATCTGACGAAGTTGTCTCAGATAGCTTTCCTGATTATAGCGTCCTGTTATACTTACGGCTTTTTGTATGGTCGCCGATCTCTTCTGTTCTTCTCTGAAAGATGTGAGAAAAACGCGCGTGATGTCGTCCTTGTCCCGGTATTTAAATGCAAAGGCCTCATCTTCCTGTATGATTTCTGAATAGATACTTTCTTCTGGAATCAGCAGTAATACTTCGGCCGACATAACGCGGAGGGCGAATCTATAATCATCATCATACTTATCGGGTAAAATGACGGCATAACTTGAAGCGATGATTTTATCGTAATCATCAGATGTGGTTTCTGCGATTATCACATCTTCTCTAAACCGGTAATTGGCGAGCAGTTCTTCCAGTTCATTTCTTTCCGCAATGCCTGCTGCAGAAAGCGCCAGCTTCATATGGCTTCGTTGCCATTTTTTGAATCCTGAGAATCCTTTCAGCACGGGTGTAACCATTTCCTTGCCCGGCCCCGGTGCCACCAAAAAATATTCCTGAAGATTGGTGTATTTCTCTTTTATCGAAATTTTTTCGGCGTAATTCAATGGCAAATTGGCGGCTGTCAGGGTTTTGTACAAAATGTGAATCTTATCCTCCAGCTCGGGGAAGTGATTGATTAAAAACTCTCTTTCATATTTTGAATGCACAATCACCGCGTTGCACAGGCCAATGCTTTTGGCCAGTTTTTTTCTTTGAGATGCAGGCAGGGAAGCAGGTTTTTCATAATAGCTTTTCATGGATTTGGGCAAAAAAACCTGATAGATAGAATCTCTTAAAGGAACCGGATCGGAACTAATCACAACATCAGGGTTGTGCGCAGAAATCAGGGAAACGATTTTTTTCCTGTCTCTGATATTTCCGATTAATGGAATCTCATTTTTTTTTAGAACGGCAATTTTGTTTGTATCTGTTTCGGTCAGCCATTGGGGATTTTGATTTTCCCTTATTAGCCATATTAATTGATCTTCCGGATAATCAGCACCAAAATAATCGTGTATGCCTCTGAGGAAGTCTTCAAAGTCCTCCCCATGATATTTTGAAATGGTATTTAAAAGGATTTTCATTATCCGTCATGAAGGGTTTTCAATTTCACTTAATTCGAGCCACCGCATTTCTTTGGTATCAATCATGTTTATCAGTTCACTAATCCGTTCTGATATCGCATTTAATTCATCAAATGGCAATCCTTCTTCCGATAATCTTTCCTCCAGGCTTCTTTTTTCTTCTTCAAGTTTTGGTAACTCTTTTTCCAGCATTTCAAATTCTCGTTTCTCATTGTACGAAAGCTTATTCTGATTTTTGGCGGTTGCTTTATTTTGTACCGGAGTAGTTTCTTTTTTAACCTGTATTTCCTGCGATTCTCTTTTTTCTTTTTCGGATCGGTACTGTGTGTAATTTCCGGGAAAATCTCTGACCATACCATTCCCTTCAAAGGCGAAAAGATGGTCAACCAATCTGTCCATAAAATACCGGTCGTGACTCACTATCAGCAGGCAACCGGCAAAGTCGTTTAAAAATTCTTCCAGGGTTCGCAGGGTCTGGAGGTCAAGGTCATTGGTGGGCTCATCCAGAACCAGAAAGTTGGGATTGCGAAATAGGACAGCCAAAAGGTGGAGCCTTCTTTTTTCGCCGCCGCTTAGTTTGCTCAGGGGAGTGTATTGTTGTTCCGGGCTGAAACCAAACTTTTCCATAAACTGCGAAGCGCTGATTTTACTACCATCAGCCAAAGGGAAAAATTCGGCAAAATCCTTAACATATTCTATGGCTCTTTTATCTTCTTTGTATTGCAATCCCTCTTGGGAAAAGTGTCCGAAAACAACCGTCTCACCATGATTTATTTTTCCACTGTCGGGCGATTCTATTCCAAGTGCAATCCTTAGGAAGGTACTTTTTCCTGTTCCGTTTTTACCTACTATCCCTATCCTTTCTCCTCGTTTAAATGTGTAATCAAACCCATTAAGAATCTTTTTATCTCCGTACGACTTGTACACTTTTTTCATCTCCAGAACTTTGCCTCCAAGTCTTGTCATCTTCATCTGCAGGGTCACTTGCGACTCCTCCCTCTGAGCGCTGATTTTTTCTTTCAGATCGCCAAATGCATCCTGTCTGCTTTTTGATTTGGTGCCGCGTGCTTTGGGCTGCTTTCGCATCCACTCCAGTTCTTTTCTGAAAATATTTTTATCCTTCTGAAGTTCGCTCTGTTGTACCTCTCTCCTTAGCGCTTTTTGCTCCAGAAAATAATCGTAATCGCCCTTGTATGTAAAAATTTTCTCTTCATCAAGCTCTATGATTTCATTGCAAACATTATCTAAAAAATAACGGTCGTGGGTCACCAGTAGCAATGTCGTTTTACTGGTATTGAGAAAATCTTCGAGCCATTCAATCATGTCCACATCCAAATGGTTGGTGGGTTCATCCAAAATCAAAAGGCACTTGCCTGCATGTAACCGGGCTTCGAGAAGTGTTTGTGCCAGTGCAATACGTTTTTTTTGGCCACCGCTTAGCGTGCTTACTTTGGCCTGTAAACGGTTGATTTGCAGCTTTCCCAGAATCTGTTTAAGTTCACTTTCAAAATTCCAGGCATTGGCATCCGTTATTTCGGTTATCAGTTCGGCCATCCTGTTTTTGTTATGGTCCGGGTTTTCTAAAAGCTGTTCGTACTCCTTAATAATCTTAACGGTTGGGTGATCCATTTGAAGAACATAATCCCAGATAGAAACATCTTCGTTGTATTCGGCCTGCTGCCTTAGCATCACCACTTCAATGTCTTTATGCACCCAAACCGTACCTGAGTCGGCAGTATCCCGTCCTGCAATTATTTGCAGCAAGGTTGATTTCCCACTTCCATTGGGTGCTATCAGGGCTATCCGGTCACCTTCTTCGATGTGGAAGCTGATATCCTTAAACAACGTTCTTACTCCAAACGATTTTGAAATATTTTCTACAGAGGCATAGTGCATGTTGCAAAGGTAATGCAATGAATAATGGGGCAATGCGGGAGGATGCGGTTTATGAGTTAAAACCGAAGTGTATTCACGATGATTACACGCTTAATGCTATCCTAAAGTTTGATTACGGCTACATTTTTCCGGTTTAAGAAAACATTTTCCTCTCTGATTTTTCGTACTTTTGCAAATTGCCTTTTTCGAAGGTGAATGAATAAAAATTTATAAAAATCCGGATTCTTGGCTCTACCTAATTTAATAAAACACATATATAGTACCGGCGCAGAAGAGGTGATCAGGCGTGGTAAAAAAATTTATTTAAACCGTCATATCGATCTGGTATCGCACGACGAGTTGCTGAATGCTGTGTCGTTCAGGGTAAAGGATGATACCTATGGAACCTATTACAAGGTTAAGGTTCAGAAGTTCGATAATCCCTACGAAATGCAGATGCAATGCTCATGTGCCTACAATATGAGCGATATGTGCAAGCATGAAGCAGCCGCTTTGATGCAATTGCAGGATTTGCTGGATAAGAATATAATCGAGAGTCAGGGTGAGGTTTTTCATGACCAGCGGCATACCATTGCCCGGATGAAAAATATTGAGTTAAAGACCATCCGGATGCTGGCGGGAATGGAAAACTATGAGAGGGCTGAGGAATGGTTAAGAAAGAAAAAGTGTGATATCCTCTTCGCAAAAAATGAAAAGGTGAAGGCAGAAATGAAGGAGGATGGAAAAACATACGAAATAGTTATTGAGAGAAATGAAGACCGCTTCTTTGATACCGGATGCAACTGTATTGATGAGGACCATATTTTGTGCAGGCATAAAACGGCTCTGTTTCTTCAATTGCTAAACAGTTATGGCGCATCTTATTTTGATTCGATCAAGGATTGGGATCGTCAGAAAAACAAACTGCTGGAGCGGTATGGGTATTCTCTTCAGGATGATGCCTGGCAGGAAAAATTTGAATTCATTTACAAGGAAGGGAAACCTTTCTTGCGTGTGCTGGACAAAGAAAGCGTGACGCCGCCCGTGGTAGAGAGAGGGCCATCCATTGCCGCGGTAAGTAAACAAAAAGAAGACCTGGTGGTAGAAAAAGTAGCTGAGCCGGAACGACCCGTCACGACTACTCATGACGCTGTAGCGGTGGTCTTCAACGCCAACGAAAAATCCTTTCCTTATGTTTCTTTTGATTTGATAAAAGGCCGGTTTGATAAAGCCGAACATAAATTTATTGGTAAGGTAGAAAAGATCGACATAGATGGTCCGGTTGATCACACCTTTTCGGAGAAAGCACTGAGCCTTGCGGCTACAGTCAGAAAACTTCAGCGAAAAGAAATAGACAAGTTTCTGAATCGGAATTCGGCATTTAGCGGTATTTGGGAAAATATTATTCATGAAGATGGTGAGGCGTATCCTGAAGATACGCGTTACCTCATTGCTGAATACCTTTTTCCAAGGTTAAAAAAGTTTTCGCAAGCAGATGAAGATACTTTGTTCTTTTATCTGCCACAGGGCAAAAGTTTTGTTACCCAAAATCTGGAAGAGGTCTCCATCAGCCCTTTCAAACCACAAATTTCTTTTGAAGTAGAGAAGGATGGAGAGAATGTAATACTGGACTCTTTCGTGAAGCTGGAATCGCAAACCCTGCCTCTTTCTGATAATGAATGGGGAAGCGATCTGCTTTTATTAAACGGGAATAATCTTTATTTATGGGAAAGGTTTGAAGAATGTTTTGTATCTGAAAAATTTCGTAATCCATTAAAGTTTCCGCCCGAAAAGTGGCCTGAGATGCTCAAGGATCTGGTGGTGCCCCTTACACGGAGTTACAGGGTAGATTTTGAACAGGGGCTGATCAGGGAAGTCAAAGCCGGAGATCCGGAAATTCATGTCAGGCTAATCGAAAAAGGCGATTATCTGCTCTTTCAGCCGGTGTTTATTTATAAAGGCTATACCGTAAGCCCCGGTGATGGGGAAACGATTGTATTGGCGGACAAGGATAAGGTATTGCAAATTAAGAGGAATCCTGAGGCTGAGGAGGCGTTTGTAAACATGCTGCGAAATCTGCACAGTTCATTCATTGCACAACCTGATACGGGCGGTCTGGCCCTTAAAGGAGTAGATGTGTTGAAAAATAATTGGTTTTTTCTTTTTGTGGATGTCATGAACGAGAAGAAAATACCCGTGTTTGGATTTGAGGCTCTTAAGAATTTCAGATTTAATACAGCCCGACCCTCCACACACATACGGCTGAGCAGCGGGGTTGATTGGTTTGATGCCAGGGTAGAACTTTCGTTTGATGGCCAGCAGATTGGAATTAATGAAACCCAGAAAGCATTATCCAATAAACAATCCTTCGTGCAGTTGGGCGATGGCTCGCTGGGTGTGCTGCCGGAAGAATGGATAAAAAAATATGGTCTTCTGTTTAAGTTGGGAGAAGGCAGCCAGGATAAGTTACGGCTATCCAAATATCATCTTTCCATCATTGACGAGCTCTATGAACAACGCAATGAAGCGGAGATCAGTTTTGACCTGGATGAGAAGTATGAAAAACTTCGTAGTTTTAAAAGCATTCCTGAAATTCCACCTCCTACCGGGTTGCAACTGGAGTTACGCGAGTACCAGCTTTCCGGTTTCAGGTGGCTCAATTATC
>JBIQMB010000023.1:0-14567 GCA_044463745.1 Chitinophagaceae bacterium
TCATTAAAATCCTGAATCCGCATCGAAGAAGTATCGGTCTCCCATTCTATTTTTTCTCCACAATGAGGGCAATGAGATAAGTGGAACATTCTTTTTCCAAACATCCATTCCCTGAGCATCAGCAACCGGGCATCCCGCTCGCCAATGCTCATTTTTTCTATTACCGGCATACGCTCATCACAGGCATAGGCTAAAAGCAAGAGGCTCCCGTAGAGTGGGGGTTTATCCATCGCATTTTCCCATACCTCAAATAGTTGGGTAGTATTTAATGAATTCATCCGAAAAATCAGGGTTGGTTGTAAGACGGCTCTACAGGTTCGGTCACTTCATAATCCCTTTCCCAACCTTCATTTTCAAGCTTGATACTTTGGATGGCAACCGCATTTGCATTGGCATCTAAATCAGGCATAGCCTGATATTCAGAAACCCAGCATCGATACACCCTATAGGCGATAGCCACCTGGCCTGCTTCATTGTATAGCTCAATGATCAGGTCTTTTCTAAAATCTTTAAGTGATACTTCTGCGCCCAGACCCGAACCGAAATTCCATATTTTATTGGCCCATTGTTCAAATTCGGTATCATGGGTTACGCCACGCTCCAGGGTTATAGATTCATACTTGGTGCGGCCTGGCGATTTACGACTACTACTTGGGTCACCGCCTTCCCGGTGTTCTACGACTTCTGTCGTACGTTTAAGGCCACTCACCTTACTTATCCCTGCTACATAGCGGCCATCCCATTTTACGCGGAATTTAAAATTTTTGTAAGGGTCAAACCTGTTTGCATTTACTGAAAATTGTGCCATTGTTTTTATTTTTTAGGATTCTATTTGACCTGCTAACTGCTGGATTTTGATGATAACAAATTCTGCCGGCTTCAAAGGTGCAAATCCCACCAGGATATTAACAATACCGGAGTTGATATCGGTTTGGTTGGTTGTTTCTTTATCGCACTTTACAAGGTAGGCATCTCGTGGTGTCGTTCCCTGAAATGCTCCCTGCCTAAACAGGTTGTGCATGAAAGCACCCACGTTAAGTCTGATCTGTGACCATAAGGATTCGTCATTTGGTTCAAACACGACCCACTGGGTTCCCCTGTAAAGGCTTTCTTCAATAAACAGGGCTGTTCGCCGAACGGCGATGTATTTATATTCGTCTGAAAATTGATCAGCCCCTCTCATGGTCCGCGCCCCCCAAATGACCTGCCCGGTAACCGGAAAGGATCTCAGGCAATTGATACCAAGCGGATTCAATTGTCCGTTTTCTGCGTCAGAAAGTTTTGTCTGCAAACCCTGGATACCATTTAAAGAAGCGTCGATACCGGCGGGCGATTTCCACACACCTCGCTGCGCATCTGTTCTGGCCATAATTCCGGCTATTATTCCACAGGGTACCATTGTTTCCGCCTGGCCATCACGGAGCGGATCTGCCTGGGTAATCCTCGGGAAGTAAAGCGCAGCATTTCTTGACATATCGCCGGATAAATTTAGTGTACTCAGTCCTGTACTTGCAGCAGTTGCCGGCGTAGCGGATTGCCCCCACATGTAAGGAGAATCCACCAGCAACATAGCCCGGTGATTTACACAAAGTGCTAATGCCTGCTGATAAACCCCGCTGTCGGTGTCGCCTCCTCTGACAGGAGGTGGGATGCACAATAAATTAAAATCAGATTTATTCAAAGCCCACAATCCGGTATTTAAATTTTCGGAACCTTTGTATTCGCCGGCGGTTACTGCAATGCCATCGCTCCCTTTATCAGCATCTTTCACTTTAATCGGACTATTTGCCGCTGTATCTGTCGGCTCTTTACCATCAGCCGTTTTACTAACGCGTACCAGGAGCGAATTCTGCTCCAATACACGTGAAAGATACCTCGGGTTTGTGGGATCAGTAGATACGTTTCTGAAAGTTTCCGTAGAGCCATTGCCTTCATTAATAGTGATATTGAACAATTTTTTATCTGCCGGATTCTTAGTATTATGGTCAATGGTTATGGACAGATTATCTCCCCATATTCCCTCACTTAAAGCACTTAATTCCAGGTTCCCGCTATTCGTCTTGATATTATACTTTGATTTCTTTCCGTCCTTAGCGATTCGGACAATGATGGCCTGACTACCGCCGTTTTGATAAAAATCTTTGACAGCGTAACTCATCATACTGTTTACATTTAAGCCACCAAACAATCGCTCATAGTCGGCAAAACTTGTAATAACGGTGGCCTTGTTAAGTTCACCCCGACCGGCCGTACCGATAAATGCGGTAACTGAGGTAGCTACTCCGGTAATGGTTCTTACCCCGCTTGGGAGCTCCTCAATGTACACGCCGGGATATGTAGGTAATACTGGCATTTGTTTATGTTTTTAAGATGAAGAAACTATTAAAAGGATATGGGAAGGGATTTAAATATGGAAAATCATATCAGTCATTTGTATGGCTTCGCCTTCCTCAGTCACATTTGTACAGAGCCGGATTAATCTCTTTTATTACGAAACAATTCGAAACAGAAATGTCGTAATGATTAATTTCTTTTTTGACTTGTGGATGTAGTATCCATTTACCTGTAGCATAACTAACATTGCATTAGCAGATTGCAAAGGCCGGTAAGAGGTAATGAGCAGAAAGGATAATTGCCGGCGGAACATGTCCTAAAGCGATTACCGTTTCAAACTCTCTTAGGTAGGATTTTCTTTGGTTATTATTTGGAAATGGGAATGTACGGATATTATGAGGCTTCACAAACAGTCATTGCGTAAGTGATGCTGTTTAATGTATAAATGGAAAATATAGGAGAACAAGTTAAACTGTTTATTTATATTAGAAGAGAAGAGTGATCGGATACTTAACTATCTTAGCGAACTCATTTCGAGAGGGTGTGAAAGGTATCAATAACATACTCAAAAATTAATAGTCATTATGTCCTTCAACCCAAACATTCATAACCGTAAATCTATCCGATTAAAAGGATATGATTATTCACAGACAGGATTGTATTTTATAACGATATGTGTACAAAATCGTCTTTGTTTATTTGGTGAAATTATTGATGGTGAAATGAAATTGAACGATGCCGGAAAAATGGTTGATCATGAATGGATGAAATTACCCGAACGATTCAAAAATATTCATTTACACGAATATGTTGTTATGCCCAATCATTTCCATGCAATTTTGGAAATTGTTGGTAACGTGGTAGGGGCTACCCTTGTGGTCGCCCAAAATGATGGTGCGTTAAACCCTGTAACGGTGTCCTGTGTGGATACCGATGTCATTACCAATATAGGGCAACCACAAGGGATTGCCCCTACGGATGTGCCAACGGAAAAATCGAAAACCATTGGCGATATCGTTGGGGCATTTCAATCCATTGTTACGGTGGAATACATCCGTGGGGTTAAAACAATGAATTGGAAACCATTTAACCGAAAATTATGGCAACGCAATTATTGGGAACATATCATACGAAATGAAAATGATTATCAACGTATCTCAAAATATATTATTAATAACCCTCGAAATTGGAATAATGATTCATTGAAATAGATAGTTATGTAAAATGATTTCAACCGTACAATACAATAGCAGAATTCAACAATTTCATAGTTCTAAACATAGGCCAGGCACCTATAAAACCTTCATAGTTAACAGTTGATCTGTTTTATTTGGAACTTACCCTGCGAAGTTTTCCTTTTGAACAAAAGATTATTTCTTTGCATAATATTTGTTCGGTTAAAACAGAAATACATTAAGAATGAGAAAATTCATTGCCGCGATTATAATTTTATTTGCCTATTCTTGTCAGAAGCCGGCTGAAGTTATTCCCCCTTCCCCTGATGGAAAGGTGGATACGGTATTTAAGGATCTATCTTATGGAAGTAATGACCGGAATAAACTTGATCTTTATTTACCGGCTGGTAGAACTACAGCAACTCCGGTAATCGTTCTCATTCATGGGGGTAGCTGGCGCGAAGGCAACAAGGCTGATTTGTCTTTCTTTGGAAAGAAATTTCAGGCAAAGGGTTTTGCGGTGGCCAATATTAATTATAGGTTGTCGCCTGCCAGTGATGATAACTTTAAAATGCAATTGGATGATATTCAATCGGCCATTAGTTTTCTTTTATCAGGATCGGAGAAATATATATTTTCTTCGCAGCGTTTTTATACAACCGGTCACAGTGCCGGAGGCCACCTTTCTCTTTCTTATGCTTATACAAGAAATGAAAACGGTTTAATTAAAGCTGCGGCAGGTATGGCTGCACCCACTGATTTGTACAATATGGCTTATTATAATCCGGTGTTGTACGAAAACATTCTGACTCCATATCTGGGCGCGCCGTTATCGTCTGCCACTGCCGATAGGTACAAAGCTGCAAGTCCGTATTATCAGGCTACGGCCGCTTCCGTTCCTACAATTTTATTTCAAGGAGATGTGGATTTTATTGTGAACAAGGATCAAGCGAATTTCATGGAATCGAAATTAAATCAAGTGAATGTTCCGAATAAGAAGAAGATTTACCCTTTAACCGGACATGATTGGTGGCAGAATGGTGATTTTGTAAATGATACGGTGAATGAAAGCGTAGCCTGGTTTGATAAGTATCGATAAGTGTTTTAGCGTCAGAATAAAATCTATAAAGGCCCAACTTTGTTGGAACGCTTGTGTCAGAAGTGTAATAAGTAAAAGTGGCCGCGACTTTTGGAAAGTTTTGTCTGGCACTTGCTAACCGGGTTAAGTCGTGTCAGACTTTCCAAAAGTTTCGAATAGAGTCCGGGAGGTTATTTGATTCCGGTTGCAAACCGGTGATTTTAGGTGATTCAAGTGACACAACTTCGTTGGAACACTTGAACCAGTCTTTAACCACTCGCGCAGGTCTCCAGATTCTGTGCTTAATTGTTACTAAAAAACATATTTACAGAGTTTAACTAATATAATTTTAGGCGGTTGGTGAAAACCACCCCCTCTGTATAAACTAAAAGCCATCCAAAGCGTTCACCATCTACCGTATCCGAATCATTCTTAAATTTGCAAAAATTTCAGAAACAAAATGCTTTGTATTTACCACAAATCAACTGACCCTTATTTTAATATTGCTACCGATGAATATATTTTCAAACATATAGATGAAGATGTGTTCATGCTCTGGCAAAATGACAATGCAATCATCGTTGGTAAACACCAGAATACCTTGTCTGAAATCAATTACGATTATGTAAAAGAACACGGTATACATGTGGTCAGGAGGTTGTCGGGTGGGGGAGCTGTCTATCACGATATGGGTAACCTGAATTTTTCGTTCACGGCTACGGGCAAGGATAGCAACCTGATCGATTTTGAAAAATTTACGAAACCCATCGTAGAAGTTCTGCAATCGTTGGGCGTGAATGCCAAATTTGAGGGAAGAAATGATATCACCATCGATGGTATGAAAATTTCAGGTAATGCTGAGCATATTTTCAAAAATAAAATTCTGCATCACGGTACGCTTTTGTTTTCATCCGAGATGAAAAATGTGAGTGAGGCGCTACGCGTTAACCCGTTAAAGTTTAAGGACAAAGCGGTTAAGTCTATCCCGAAAAGGGTTACCAATATTTCTGACCACCTTCCGACGCCAATGTCGATTGAAGAGTTTACCAAAAAAATAATGGATTACATGGTAAGCACGACACCCAATGCCAGGATGTACGAATTCACCGAGGAAGATCTGAAAAAGATCGGCGAGATACGGGATAAAAAGTATGCAACCTATGAATGGAATTTCGGCTATTCTCCCGACTATAATTTTAAGAAAACCATCAAAACGCCCGGTGGATTACTGGAAATGAAAATGGACGTAAAGGATGGAATTATTGAAAATGTAAAAATATTTGGCGATTTCTTCCACGTACATGATATCGATGTCATTGAGCGAGCCATTGAACATACCATCCATGATGAAAAAAGCCTGCGGTCTAAGTTGGCGAAGTTCAATCTGTCCGACTATTTTGCCGGTGTTACGGAGGACGATCTGATTGAAGCGATGTTTTAAAATTTTATGACCGACCAGGTAAGATTGTCTTATTGATTTTTCAGAAGTCACTTAGATTTGCATACAATTTCAAAGATGACTTTTTCAGAAAGGCTCTCACAACCTTATCCACTCCTTTCCTTCAACGAAGGAATCAGGAGAAACTTGTTTTTCTCGGTTTTTCTTACTGTGTTTCTGCTTATTTTTCGCCCCTTTGGGCTGGAGGTTTATCCTTATGAAGAAAGCTATGTCATTGCCGGTTATGGAGTGGTAACTTTTTTGACCATACTGGCCGCTGATTATTTCTCCACTCATTTTTTAAGAAAGATATTCGATGAAGAAAGGTGGAAGATGTATAAGCAGCTATTATACACACTTTGTGTATTATTTTTTCTGGGAGTTACCAATTATATTTATGCATACTTTATAAACGCTTTTCCAGGAACGTTGATCGGATTTTTAAAGGTTCAGTTGTACGTTTTGCTGTCTTGTATTGTTCCTGTTATATTGGTAGTGATGTGGAGGCAGAATCATTTACTCAAAAAGAACCTGCAAGAGGCCAGGCAGCTAAGTGCTGAATTACCCGTGAAAGAAGTCAAGTCCATTGTAGTACCGGAGCCGCTTGTTCATAAGGAAATTACTTTTACCGGTGAAAATAAGAATGATGTTATTTCAATGCGTGTCGATAAAATCCTGTGTATCAACTCGAAGGAAAATTATATCGAAATTGTTTGCCAGGATGAGAATAAAATAAAAAAGCTCTTGTTGCGAAGCACCTTAACGAGGGTGGAGGATAGCCTTTCCGGTTTTAAGGACTTTTTTCGTGCGCATCGCAGCTACCTGGTTAATTTGAATAAGGTAGTGGCTGTTGACGGAAACGCCCAGGGATATCGCCTTACGCTTGAAGGGTGGGCAGAAACGATCCCCGTGGCAAGAGGGCGCGCTGCTGAGTTACGTGAAATTCTAAACATCATGAGTAGTTAATTAATTTTAATTCTTAAATAATGTGCCTAAGCCTTTGTTATTGCACTCCTTTGAAATGTTGGTTAAACCAATGGCAATAGACTTTTTAGCGGTAAATCTGTCAAATTAGATATTAAGTGTTGAACACTTTTCAATCACAAGTATTCTGCTTTTGCTTCGCTTATCCGCTACCGCATTTTCTTTCCGCGATTTAAAACGTTCCTTTCGATCCTCACATTAAGAGATGACGTGAAGCAGGCCGGGCGCAAGGATGGTAAAATTTACCTCCATCCCTGCTTAATTTTGAATAAGAATATTTGATTTTCCTGGTCACCATACAGGGATTTTGTTTTTGCCGAATGTCTTTCTACATGCAATTGCGTCTAAAGGGGTTTCAAATTTATTGGTCTGTTTGGTAAACCCGACATTGTGGGTTATCAACCTTTAGCAACTCCTGGTGATTGATTTCGGTACCGGACTTCATACCATACGATGGCCAGGATCAGTACAAGCAATAAAGAGTTTAAAGAGTTTCGAAACTTTTAGATAGTCTCCGAAGGAGTTTTTTCTAAATTCGAAACAAAGAATAAATTATCCAAAAGAGTATATGTCTATTTAATCGATAATGCTTCAAACATCCAAACTCCACCACTCCTCCGCATCCCTTAATTTTGTATGAATGAAATCACTTCTTTCAGAAATCAGATATCCGATTGTGCTGGCTCCCATGTTGGGAGTTGTCACCCCGGCGATGGTGGCCGGGGTGTCCGATGCAGGAGGATTGGGAATGCTTCCTCTGGGTGGTCAATCGGTAGAAAAATCTCTCCAGCTTATTCAGGAAACAAAAAGACTGACAACCCGGCTATTCGGGGTTAATCTTTTTGCCAACAAATTTCCGGACCTTACTAAAAACAAGGAGCTTACCGAAAAGATGAAAAATTTCATTTCCGGAATAGTGAGGGAGAAAGGTTGGTCTGAACACCTTGAATTCGACTTTCATTTCCATCCATATCAGGATTTGATTGATATCATTATTAAAGAAAGCATCAAGGTTGTGAGTTTTACTTTCGGACTGCTGGATAATAAGAGTGTACGAAAGCTTAAAGAACATCAGATTGTATTGATAGGTACAGCCACATGCAGGGAGGAAGCTTTACTGCTGGAAAAAAGTGGAGCAGATATGGTCATCGCTCAGGGAATAGAGGCCGGTGGGCATCGCGGCACTTTTGTTGAGGGCGACCTTCCTCAAATCGGGCTTTTTTCTCTGATAAATCAGATCGTAAACTCAGTCAGGATTCCGGTTATCGCAGCAGGCGGAATTCACGATAGCAATACCATGGCTGCTGCGGTTAACCTGGGGGCTTCTGCAGTGCAGATTGGCAGCCATTTCATTCAGGCAACAGAAAGTTTAGCTACGGATGGCCAAAGGGAAATGCTACAAAAAAGCACGGACACATCAACCATTTTGACAAAAAGTTTCAGTGGACGTTGGGCACGTGGCATCAGAAACGAATTTATAAACAGAACCAGCCACATGGACGTTCCGGAGTATCCGATTCAGAATATCCTTACCCGGCAGATGAGGGCACTTGCCAGGGAGCATGATGACTATGAGTATGTTAGTATTTGGGCAGGACAAAATGCTAATGCCGGCACAAAGGCCCCTACATCTGAAATAATGAATGAGTTAATTGAACACTATAAAAAGATTAAGCCTTAAACTATTTTAAGTTGAGAGCTGTGTTGTACGGCTGGCCTGCATGTCTGTTGCTATGGGGCAGATCCCAAAATAAACCATGTCTTTTTATCTCCAGTGATTTATCGATGAATGAGTGGTGCCCCTTATTTCTTTTCTATAGTAATTGAATTCATTTATTGGATTCGGCTTAGCAATGTTTGTTTTATGAATATGGTTGTTAGAAAAAAAAAGATAGTAAGGAACATAGGATATGAGATTTTGTATAAGTGATTTTGTTCGCACTTAAAACCTGGTATAGCAAAATTATCTCGAAGGTATGCGGAAGAAATTTTTCATTGTGCATCATTTTTGCGGTGGTTACGCTACCATATAAAACCGAAATGGTATGAAGACTAAAAAATTAATTACCGCAGCAGTAGCAGGAACCGCTACTATGACTTTATTTAGCTATATCGCATCCCGGATACGCAAGAAAGACTTCAGTGAACCTAAGTTGCTTGCCAAAGCTGAGGCAGAACAATTGAGCATTCCTCCTGAGCTGGCACCGGTTGCGGGGTGGGGGTCTCATTTGATTATTGGCTTGAGCTGGACTTATCTGTTTTCCTTTTATCTGAAAATTATTGATAAAGACCCATCATTTAAAGATGTGTTGCTGTTTGGCACCATAGGCGGGCTTTCGGCGATTGGTGCCTGGAAGGTCATTTTAAAAGAACTCCCGCCTCGTTCTGATGCATATTACAAGTATTATTTTCTACAGTTGTTTTTATCGCACTTTATTTTCTTCGCAACAGCATTTGAAACAGAGAAGGCAATGAAGGGAAGTGGTGAATGATAAGAGAAGAGCATGGGAAGATAAATGTGATAGAAGAAGGATGCTGATTCGTGGTTGAAAGAGTCGGATATATTATGGAAACGATTAATCCCGGTAATTTAAGAAGACAGCACCACTGAGTAGGAAATTTTTCGCCGTTGGATGTGGTGACCTTGGGCGAGTAAACTTTAAAAATATAAGAATTGTTCATCTGCTAATGCAATATTTTTCACCGCATGGTATGCTGGAGAATCAATCTGAAAATATCATATTTGATGTTGCAGAAAGTGTGGTTTCATTACTTCAATTCTCATTCTCTGTCCCTCCTGCAATAGCATCCGCCATTCTCTTCCAACTGTAATTCTTTTTTTCTTCCCTCAAACTGGGCAGGAAAAAGTCTTGCCCCAGAGAAAAATACCTTTCTATTTTGTCGGCCAGATCTTCAGCGTTTGGCTCTGCAACCAGGCCAACCTTCATATCGGGCACCATATCCGGCAGTCCGCCAACATTGGTTACAATCATGGGCACTTCAAAATGATAGGACAGCGGTGTTACCCCACTTTGGGTAGCACTGCGGTAGGGCTGGATGGTACAATCTGCTGCGCTCAAAAAATACCTGACCCTGTCGTCGGCGATAAATTCAGTATGTAAAATAAGATGAGGTGCCAGAACCGGATCATCGAGCCATTCGGAATAATTCTTTTTATCATCGTAAAATTCTCCGGCTATCATCAGCTTCAGATTAGTGAATTGCGGCTTTTTCACAACCATTTTCATCGCATTGAGCAAAATATCCAGCCCTTTATATTTTCTGATAAAGCCAAAAAACAACATCACCGGGTCAGATTCATTAATGCCAAGTAGCCGGCGCGCTTCATCTTTGGGAACGATATCACCAAAATGATCATAGAGCGGATGGGGGATATTGATGACGGGCTTGGTGGTGGTAAACTGTCGGAGATCCTTTTGCACATTATCACTCATGGTTACAAACCGATCCACGGGTTTGATAAAATACCTTGTCAATGCCGCATCTCCAGGACGTTTTTCATGAGGGATGATATTGTCAACCAGACAAACGATTTCGGAGTGTTTGTTTTTCTTTATTTGCCGCAAAATGGTTCCCAGACAAGGGCCCATAAAGGGAAGCCAGAACCTGGCCATCACAATATCCGGGCACTGGTTTCTAATTTCATTGCCTATGCGAAGCCAGTTTAGCGGATTAACGGAATTGATTTTTACCCGTATATTAAGGTCTGTCGGTGCCGGAGCTGATGAATACTGCGTTTTGCCGGGAAAAAGAAAGCCGGGATATTGATAAGAGAAGGTATAGATAATTGTGCGGTAACCCAATTTATTAAATTCCCTGGCCAGTCGCTCGTCAAAGGCAGCCAGTCCGCCCCGCAGCGGGTGGGCAGGACCGATGATTATGATACTTGGGTTTTGACTCATGCCTGCAAATTTACCTGATTGTATCTTCTATCAGATAACTGTTGCGGTCGGCTGAATTCCGGCTGATGAGTTCGCCTGTGAATCCGGCCAGAAAAAGCTGGGTACCGATAATCATCAAAACCAGAGCCACGAAAAACAGAGGTCTTTGTGTTAGTCCGGTTATTGAAAAAACGAATTTGGAAATAGTAAGATAGATGAAGATGATAAATCCCAACATAAAAGAAAGGGTACCCCACAGGCCGAAAAAGTGCATCGGATTTTTTCTGAATTTTCCCACAAACATGATAGAGGCCAGATCAAGAAAACCGTTTACAAAACGCTTCCAACCAAACTTGGTTTCGCCATATTTTCGAGGTCGGTGCTCCACCACTTTTTCGCCAAATTTTTTAAACCCGCTCCACTTGGCTATAACAGGTATATAACGGTGCATTTCACCATATACCTCAATGCTTTTAACCACTCTCTTTTTATAAGCTTTGAGGCCGCAATTGAAATCGTGTAGCTTGATACCACTGGCTTTCCGGGTAGTGGCATTGAAAAATTTTGAAGGAATATTTTTGGTCAGTTTGTTGTCATATCGCTTCTTTTTCCATCCGCTCACCAGGTCATAATTATCTTCCAGAATCATTCTGCGCAGTTCGGGTATTTCATCCGGACTATCCTGCAAATCTGCATCCATGGTAATAACCACGTCTCCCTGAGCCATCTTAAAACCTTCATTAAGTGCAGCACTTTTACCATAATTTCTCTGAAATTTAATTCCTTTAATACAAGGATTCTTTCGATTCAATTTCTGAATCACCTCCCAGGATTCATCTGTACTTCCGTCATCAATCATAATGACCTCGTAGGTATAACCGTTATCATCCATCACCTTCCTGATCCATTCCTCAAGTTCAGGTAGGGATTCTTCTTCATTGAGAAGTGGAATTACAATGGAAAGTTCAGGGTTATTGGATGGGAGCGGCATCATTCAGATTTGAATCTTCAAAAATGGGTCTTGGATTTTTCTTAATAATGGCTGCGGTGACCAGGGAAAAAATGGTTCCGAAAAACAGATAAATAAAGAGTACTCCGGCCAATGCCATTGGTAAGAAAAATTTTCTGGTCATTTCCAGATATTGGCTGATTTGCTCATCATTCAGGTTACCGCTTTTGTTCATCTCTTCCTGCGCTTTATCCAGTGCTTGTTGCTTGAGCGAAGGATCAAGGATGATATTGAGTATGGTAAAAATGACCATCACACAGGTAATGATAACGGTTACTACGAAGCCATGAACAAAGTATTTTCCGAAGGTAGCATTGTAATCAATTTGCTTGGCGAAGTGGGCTATTGACCAGATGATACCACCTATAAGAATGGCTGTAGCCAGGTACTGCAAAGGTGACTGAGGCGATACCCCGCTAAAGGAAAGTGCCAGGCTAATCACAATCAAAAGCAATGAAATAATAATTCCTTTGGTAACGGCTGAAGTAGGTTTGGTTTGCATTTTAAGTGGGTTTAATGGTTGGTTTGTTTGGACACGAAAATAAGTAGTCTTCACTAATAATCCGCATTATATAAAAAACCTCGTATTCTCAAAAAGAGATATGTTGCTATTTTCTCCTTGGAGTGCTTTTAGAATAAAATTTACCGCGAGCGGAAAACCCGGTTTTTATTGATGGTGCCCCAAACTTTTCCCTTTAAGGCTTTCTCCAAAAAAGCGTTGTTGTCAGACTTTGAAAATAGATTTTCGCGCGTGTAAGTGATATCTCTACTTGGAAAAAACAGAGTAAGCGCCGCCGGGCTTCCTTCATTGATATCCATCGCTTCAAGGCCAAAGATACTACGAATATTTTCGGACTGCATTTTTACAAACAGATCAGCAGAAATTCCTGCTGTGATGGCCGCACTGAAAACCGTTTCAAGTGTCTCCATACCAAAGGCCGCTTTTTCGAATTCGCAAACCTTATGGTCGTAGTCTTGCGGCCGGTGATGAGAAGCTATAAAGTCGATGGTTCCATTTTTTACAGCTTCAATCAGCGCGTCTCTTTCTTCCCTCGTACGCAATGGCGGATTCACTTTCAGATTGGTATCGTAGTTATGCAGGTCTTCGTCGCAAAATATCAGGTGATAGGGAGTAACCGAACAGGTAACATTAAGTCCCTCAGCTTTAGCAGCCTCAATGAGGGCAATCGACTTTTTGGTGGATATTCCCGTAAAGTGAATTTTAGATCCGGTATATCTTAATAGTTCAATATCGCGCGCTATCATCAGGTCTTCAGCAACAGCCGGTTTGCCTTGCAGGCCTAACCGTGTAGATACCACCCCTTCATTCATCAATCCGTGCACACCGATGCTTCGGTCGTCGGGCAGTTGGATGATAACCTTATCAATGGCCATCACATATTCCAGCGCTTTTTGAAGGATGCCCGAAGATTGCACTGGGCGGTAACCATCCGAAAAAGCAACGGCTCCGGCGTCGGCCATATCATACATTTCTGCCAGTTCCTTTTCATTGGCGTCGGGAGTAATAGAGCCGATGGGGTGAATGCGAACAGGCGTTTGCCTGCCTTTTTGCACAAGATAATCAACCTGCCCTTTATTGCTTACCAGTGGCCTGGTATCCGGTACCAGCATAACATCGGTAAAACCACCTGCTGCAGCAGCATTTGCACCCGTGATAATGGTTTCTTTATATTCTTCACCGGGGTCGCAAAAGTTTGCAAAACAATCCATCCAGCCGGCTGAAACATGGAGGTTTTCGCCTTCAATGATTTCGTTGGTTGCTGCATCAATGTTCTGACCTATTTGTTTGATGATTCCATCCTCAATTAAAATGTCTGTTTGCTTGCCATGAAGCTCGTGCGAAGGATGGATAAGATATGCCTGCCTGATTAAAACCTTCATTCTGTAGCTGAAAATATTTCGGCGCAAAGGTAAGAGTAATATGGTTTTATTTCGTGGGGTTGAATGTGGGTATTTTTTTAATTGAATTAGATTCTGAATTGTTCTTAATTGAACTCGGTGCTACAACTTGGTGAAGTTCAGACTCTTCCGATTGGTTTCCAATATTCCGCTCTCCGGTAGAATTCGCTCGCAAGTCAACAACACAATCGGTATACTCTTAAGCCGAATACCGGTATACTTTTAATTCGAAACGCCGGTATACTTTTCAATTGAAATAAACATGAAAGGCTGCGCCTCATCCAAACATTAGTATTTTTTTATGATAAATTATTTCATTTAAGAAAGTAGATTTGATCATTCCAACGCGTAAATTGTATATGTGAAATTAAAATACCTGTTCGTTCTTTTATTGAATCTTTTTATCGGTTTTATTTTTGCTCAACCCTATGAACATAAACCGGATATGGAAAGGCTGAATGCTTTGTACAATGAGCATTTGCAGGAATCGGCCGAAATCTTTACCGGCAAAATTTATACAGAACAAACATATCTTAAAAGAGGAACCCCTTTCCTCATTTCTGATTCACTGACCCAGGGATGGTTGGTTTATAACGGTCACTTTTATCCGCAGATTTCCCTTCAATGGGATGGATTCCAAAATTTTGTGATGGTAAAGGCATTAAACGGACTGAATAAACTGATTTTAATTAATGATAAAATCGACAGTTTTTATTTGGGCGGACAT
>JBIQMB010000024.1:0-14223 GCA_044463745.1 Chitinophagaceae bacterium
GCACTTGATTCCGCTGGCCGATTTTCCTCAGTATGTTGCTAATAGGCAGGCTGCTTTCGACGAAATCTCATCGGTGAGTCGTACCTATCTCCCACTCCCGCCGCTTACATCTGATTTTGTCAGCTATATTAAAATTCTGCCCGCTGCCTTCTCGCATGTTTTTCTGATGCCCGCAATTTGGAAGCTGAATAGGATCATCGAACTCCCCTTTGCGCTGGAAATCCTCGCACTTCAGTTGTTATTAATAGTCCGGATTATCAGAGGCAAATACCGCCCGGTTCCCATTCTGCTGTTTCTTTTGTTTATCTCGTTGATATCCCTGTTTTTCATTGGCATTACGGTACCCAACCTGGGGGCAATAATCAGATACAGGAGTATCTATTTTCAGATGTTTTCTATCTCTCTATTATATGGTATATCCACTCCTAAAGCATATCGTTTAAACAAATAACAATACAATATAATATATTGTTTTCAATTTGATTTTGCATTTTTTTTTGGTTGCCTGGAAAAATAAATAATGATTTTCATCTAAAAATACCTTTTTTTTGTGCTCAAATTCGAAAAAACAATGAACACATTACGGCTGAATGCCATACATGAGTATTTCACTTCATCCAAATTAACCGACGGACCGGTATCAAAAAAGATCTCCACTTACTTTGCAGAAAATGTTTTTGACCTGAAAAAAGCCCGTGAGTTTTTGAGCGATGAAGCATACAACAGTCTTCTTTCTTCTATAAAAAGCCAGACAAAAATTGACCGTAAGATGGGCGACCAGATTGCGTCTGCGCTCAAGAGCTGGGCAGAGACCAAAGGGGTAACCCATTATACCCACTGGTTTCAGCCTTTATCGGGAGCTACTGCCGAAAAACATGATTCTTTTTTCTCGTTAAAAGGCGATGGCCACAATATGGAAGAATTTAATGGAGCGGCACTCATTCAGCAGGAGCCGGACGCTTCTTCCTTTCCCAGTGGCGGACTAAGGGCAACGTTTGAAGCGCGCGGATATTCGGCATGGGATCCTACATCTCCGCCTTTTATCATAGAAATGAGGAATGGGAAAACGCTTTGCATTCCAACTATTTTTGTTTCATACACGGGGCAATCGCTCGATGCCAAAACGCCTCTTTTGAGATCCAAGATAGCGGTGGAAAAAGCAGCGGTAGATGTTTGCCAGTACTTTGATCGGAATATTACCAGTGTTACGACCACTCTTGGGTGGGAGCAGGAATATTTTGTAGTGGATGAAGCCATAGCAGGAGCCAGACCCGATTTGATGATGACGGGCCGAACACTTTTCGGACAAGCTCCCGCAAAAGGGCAACAATTAGAAGATCACTATTTTGGTGCCATTCCTGAAAGGGTTTATGCCTTTATGCGCGATTTTGAACAGGAGGCATACAAACTTGGCATTCCGTTAAAAACCAGGCACAATGAAGTAGCGCCCAACCAATTTGAATGCGCCCCAATTTTCGAAGAAATCAATCTGGCCATAGACCATAACATCCTGTTGATGGATATCATGACCCGGCTGGCTAAAAATCATAAGCTCCGGGTTCTGCTTCATGAAAAACCCTTTGCAAAAATGAATGGCAGCGGCAAACATAACAACTGGAGTATGGCTACCAATACGGGTGTCAATTTACTATCGCCGGGGCGTACACCGAAGACCAATCTGATGTTTCTCACCTTTTTTGTAGCCACCATCAAAGCGGTTCACGACAATGCAGATATTCTCCGGTCTTCCATCGCCTCAGCCGGCAATGATCACCGTCTTGGAGCCAACGAAGCGCCACCTGCAATTATTTCTATCTTCATCGGCCAGTATCTGAATAATGTGCTCAATGAAATAGAGAAAAGAGTAAGTGCCGGTTTTGATGTACAGGATGAGGCCATGCTTAAACTGGATATTCATAAAAACATACCTGAACTTCTGCTTGATAATACTGATCGCAACAGAACCTCTCCTTTTGCATTCACCGGTAATAAATTTGAGTTCAGGGCACCGGGTTCCTCTTCCAATCCGGCCATCCCCATGACTGTGTTAAACACAATCGTAGCGGACGTGCTGACTGATTTCAAAACCAGGGTAGATGAATTAATTAATGGAGGAGAGAAAAAAGAAATCGCGATTCTTCAGGTCATTCAGAAGTATATTCTGGATAGCAAAAACATACTTTTTGAAGGGGACGGGTATAGCGGCGACTGGGAGAGTGAAGCAATGCAGCGCGGATTGGAGAATATAAAAACCACGCCCCTTGCTCTGGATGCGATGGTAAGCGAAAAATCCAAGTCATTATTCAAAAGACATCAGGTATATGATGAAAGCGAACTGGAGGCCCGATATGAAATATTGCTTGAAAACTATACCAAAAAAATTCAAATCGAATCGCGCACGATGGGTGAAATGTCGAGTACTTATATCCTGCCTCCCGCTATTAAATATCAAAATATCCTGATAGAAAATATCCGCGGACTGAAGGAACTTGGATTGAATGAATACCACTATGAATCGCAGTTTCAGATACTTGGTAAGATATCCGAGCACATCAACTCTATCAACAAGAATGTAAAATCGATGATAGAAGCCCGTAAAGTGGCCAACAAGATTGAAGACAGCAAAGAACGTGCAATGGCTTATTGTTTTGATGTAAAAAAGTATTTCGACCACATTCGTTACCATGCCGATAAACTCGAACTGCTCGTAGATGACGAACTATGGGAACTGCCCAAATACCGGGAGCTGTTTTTTATGAAGTAAATCATCCTCCTGTCCTCGTCCGATAGGACAAGACAGCGTGGAGGGGTGCGCCTTTCAAACGCTGTCGGGTCCGCCACCCACATCTCCTCTCTTCGGACGCCAACAGGTGTTGAAAGACATTCACCTGTTCTCGTCCAACGGACAGGACAGCGTGAATGTATGTGGGGAATGTTCTTGCAAACGCTGTCGGGTCCGTCTCGCGAAATTCCTACGCTTCGTACGTCAACAGGTGTGAAAGACTTCACCTGTTCTCGTCCAACGGACAGGACAGCGTGAATGGATCGTGAGGAATTTTCTTTCAAACGCTGTCAGGGGTCCGTCTCGTGCAATTTCCTCGCTTCGGACTCCAACAGGTGTGAAAGACATTCACCTGTTCTCGTCCAACGGACAGGACAGCGTGAATGGATCGTGGGGAATTTTCTTGCAAACGCTGTCGGGTCCGTCTCGCGAAATTCCTACGCTTCGGACGGCAACAGGTGTTGAAAGACATTCACCTGTTCTCGTCTGATAAGACAGGACAGCGTGAATGGATCGTGAGGAATTTTCTTTCAAACGCTGTCGGGTCCGCCACCCGCAACTCCTCCCTTCGGACGCCAACAGGTGTTGAAAGCAATCCCATCCATAATGTTAAACCTCTCACTCCACCGCCCTGCGAATTAAACCTTTCGCGAACGATACATTCTATCTGATGAAACTTCAAAAAAAATACAACTATGAAAAGAATCTTATTAATGGCTCTTGCTGTATTTACATTCACGATGGCGAGCCAGGCACAATCACAAAGTCAGTCGGATACTACAAAAAAGGTAGTGCGACAAATGCATCACAAGCAGGAATATGCTAAACTTAATCTGACGCAGGCACAAAAAGAAAAGCTACAGAAAATAAGGGAAGAAAAAATGGAGCAAAGGAAAGCCATCCAAAGTAACCCCAATCTGTCGGATCAGCAAAAAGCAGAAAAAATAAAAGAGCTGAACAAATCAGGAAAGGAAGAAAGAAGTTCGGTTCTTACCAAAGAGCAACAAGAAAAAATGAAAGCTGACAGAACCAATAAGATGAAAAACAGAGCCCGCGGCATTAAGCACCAGGGAACATCTAAAGAGATGAAACAACACGCTCCGATAAAAAAATTAAACCTTACTCAGGATCAGAAAGATCAGATACAAAACCTGCGCAAGGAAAATATGGACCAGAGAAAAGCTATTCAGGAAAACAACAACCTGAGCAAAGAGCAAAAGGCTGAACAAATGAAAAAACTGAACAAAAGCCAAAAAGAAAAAATGCAATCCGTTCTTACCCCTGCTCAGCGGGAACAAATGAAAAATGCATCAGATTCCGGTAAAATGAGTGGTCGTAAACACAAAAAAATGCCGGCTAAGAAATCTCAACAGAAGTAAGCTATTAAGAATGAGGCCTAACAGGTTTTTGAAACTTATTTTTGAGACCTGACAGGTTTTTGAAACCTGTTAGGTCTTTAAATCAAATAAGTTATTTTCTACTCCCCTGCCTTCACCTTACCACTTCCTGAAATCTTTACTTCCGACAAGGCCGGATTTCCCCAGTAAAGAATATTGCCACTGCCTGAGATAGTTGCTGAAAGATCAGCCGCTGCAAACAATCTGGCATTACTGCTTCCACTAATCTTAACCTTTACGTTTTCGGCTTTAAGATCCTTACTATCCAGATCCCCGCTTCCCGATAAGGTGCACTCCATATCCTTCGTTTGACCCGATAAGGTAAAATCGCCTGAGCCGGATCCCTTGAGCTTTACCGCCGGTCCATATATTTGCAAATCGACATTGCCAGAGCCCGCCGATGTAATGGTGATCATCTGGTTGTTAGAAATAATACCGGTGGATGTAATATTTCCTGATCCGCTTGTTGAAATATTATTTAAGAACGGAGCCGATACCATTACCTTAATATTGCCATTTCTGATACTGATTTTATCCTGATAATAAAGCTGCAATTCTCCATTACGCACCTCGGTCATCACATAAGGAATTATATTTTCATCACCTACTATCTTTACCGTGTAATTTTCGCCTGGTTGAATTTCCACATCGATAGAACCTTTGGTAGAAAGATCCTGAAAATTAGGAACTTCGCGCCCTACCTGCACGATGTTCCCGTTTCCTACGATGGCATCCGTGCACCCGACTAATGAAGAAGCAATAAATAAAATCAGCAGTAATCTCATATTTTTATAATTTAATTGTTGTAAATGTAATATACTTCATGCTTCAAATTTCTATCTTCGCAGCCACATGACAGAAAAAATTATTATTCTCGACTTCGGCTCGCAATATACCCAGTTATTGGGACGTGCATTACGCGAAGAAAATGTTTACTGCGAGATTCTTCCTTTTAATAAAGAATTTGAACTTACAGATGAAATAAAAGGGATCATTTTATCCGGGTCACCCTTCTCTGTAAATGACCCGAACAAACCTGAAATCAATTTCGATCGATTTGCCGGCTTACCCGTGCTGGGCGTTTGTTATGGCGCACAACTGATGGCTAAAACTTTCGGCGGACGTGTGGAGAAAAGCGATAAAAGAGAATATGGCCGATCCACTCTAAATGTAAAAACTGAAGAAGGCCTCTTCCGGAATGTGCATAACAAAACGGATGTATGGATGAGCCACAGCGACACTATAACTCAACTTCCGGATGGATTTACCATCACTGCTTCTACAGACAATATTCCGGTGGCAGCCTTTGAATCTTCGGACGAAAGCAAAAAACTATACGGATTACAATTTCACCCTGAAGTATATCACTCTACCAAAGGAAGAAATATTTTGAGAAATTTCGTTCTTAATATTTGCGGATGCAAGGGAGATTGGACGCCGGCACATTTTATCAGCAGCAGCATCCATCAAATTCGTGAAGAGGTGGGCGACGGAAAAGTGATCATGGCTCTTAGCGGCGGTGTGGACAGTACGGTTGCTGCCACTCTTATCCACCGCGCCATCAGTGATCGGTTGTTTGGCATTTTTGTAAATCATGGCCTGCTTCGGAAAGATGAATTTGAAAAAGTGCTGGAATCATACCATGCAATCGGACTAAATGTAAAAGGGGTGGACGCTTCAGAGCAATTTTATTCACTTCTGGCCGGTCATACTGATCCGGAAGCCAAAAGAAAAATCATTGGTAGAACCTTTATTGATGTATTTGATAAAGAAGCCCACGAACTGGATGGGATCGGTTTTTTAGGTCAGGGAACCATCTATCCCGATGTAATCGAATCCGTTTCTGTACTCGGCCCTTCAGCTACCATCAAGTCGCACCATAATGTAGGCGGCTTGCCCGAAAAAATGAAGATGAAGCTCATCGAACCCCTGCGAATGTTATTTAAAGACGAAGTGAGAAAAATCGGAGCTGAGCTTGACATTCCCGATACGATCCTTCAGCGCCATCCTTTTCCCGGGCCCGGCCTTGGCATCCGAATACTGGGCGAAGTGACGGCCGAAAAAGTAAAACTATTGCAAAAAGCAGATGCTATTTATATCCGGAACCTGAAAGAGTCGGGTCTGTATGCAACTGTTTGGCAGGCAGGTGCTATCTTACTGCCGGTAAAAAGTGTTGGCGTGATGGGCGACGAACGTACCTACGAATATACAATAGCCTTGAGGGCGGTTACCTCCGTGGATGGAATGACCGCAGATTGGGCACATTTGGATTATTCATTTCTGGGCAAGGTAAGTAATGAAATAATCAATAATGTCAAAGGAATTAATCGTGTGGTATATGATATAAGTAGTAAGCCACCCGCTACTATTGAATGGGAATAATTTAAAAAAGTATGTCCAGAATTTTTATAGCACTCACTTGTTTGATGCTTACTTCTTTTTCAAGCCTTGCACAGGCAAACGGTGCGGATAAGCGACCTCTTAAGGTAGCAATTGTAGCCCCGATGTATCTGGATTCCGCTTTCAGTAATGGAATTCTTAAAGAAAACCTACCGGGCTATATGTTGGCCGGTCTCGAATTTATTCATGGTGCAGAAATTGCCCTGGATACCATCCAAACCAACAATCGTAAAGTTGAAACCTGGTTTATCGACTCACGCTCATCAAACAGAAATCTGCAATGGCAGATGAAATACGGTGGCCTTGATCAGATGGACCTCATCATCGGCGGAGTAAAGGAACCGGAATTTAGTGAGTTGGCAGTGTTTGCCAGAGATAAGAGAATCCCTTTTGTTTCAGCGATCTACCCCAATGATGGCGGGCTGCGCAATGATTCGTTTGCGATTATTATGAACAGTACTTTGCAAAGCAATGTTGAAGGCATTTTCAGTTACATTGTTCAGAAGCATGGCACCAGCCAGATTTTGTTGATAAAGCAGCGAAACGATAACCGCATTGACGATATGTTTAAAAGGCTCAACCGGGTGGGTGGAAAAAACCTGCTGAAGATGAACAGCATTTCGGTTGACAGCATCAACTCGTCGCAACTTGCCATGCTGATCGACACACTCAAACCATCTTTAATTATTGGTGCTACACTCAATGAATGGTTTGCGCTTAACACGGCTGATGCCTGTTATCCTTATCGCAAAACCCTTACACTAATTGGGATGCCCAATTGGGATGGTTTCAGAAACCTGTACGATACCGACCGGTATAAGGATTTTTCTATTCTTTATACTTCACCACATTATGATGGAGAAAGGAATGCATACTCGGAATATTTAGACAATGAGTACTTTACCAAATACCGAATGGCACCAAGCGATAATGCCATTAAAGGGTTTGAAGCCACCTATTATTTCATGCAGATTCTCATGAATTATGGAGATGCTTTCATGGAGCATCTGAATGAAAATAAATACGCTCCTCTTCATGAATTTAATTTTAGTCCTGTTTCATATAATCCCAATGGTGTGGTAGATTATTTTGAAAACAAGCATGTCTTTATCATGCAGATTCTGAATGGTGTGAATTCGAAAGCATGGTAATGGGTACTAATGGGGTACTTTTTTTTGAAGCCTGCGCTGATCAGTTATGCCAGAGAATAATTGTTTATAGAAGGCAACGTATAGCATTATAAGGCCGGTTGTTTAGAAGGGACAAATACAATTGTGGAAGACAATTTCTACTAAAAAATCGATTCAAGCCACTTTGGGGTTAGAAAGACTTCTTTCTGATCCCGGGATTGCATCCCAGGTTATCGATATTTGAGACGCGACGCTTGCGACTGAAACGCATTGTTTAAGCAAAAGCGAGTTAGCAAATAATAATGCCTTCAATCCCCTTGGGGATGACATGATTGTAGAAAAGATTTATTTGATCAGCAAAGAAACCTCGTTAGAGGTGACATATCAAAAACCTGCAACAGTAAAGAAGGCTGTGCTAATGCAAAGCGCATCATAGAAAATAAAATAATCACACCATAAATTTATTCCACCCTAAAAAGAATGGTATTAAAAACCAAATGGCCATCCCCGGTTACACCCTTTAATATTGCTATAAAATCCCCAGGTTGGTCGCCGGTGTAGAATGAAATTTCAGCAGGACTTCGAGAGCTTATTTTCACATTGGGATCCCAATAAAGCAAACTTCTGAAATCAGGTTTCCGGTTGTTTTTTATCTCCGGATCCGAATAATCCGGCATGAAAAATTTTCTATGGTATTGCCAACCCTTATCATCAACCAGCAATTCTTTTTCGCCCAAATGCACATCCTGAAAACTTCCCTTATAAGTAGTGAAAGAAAGAATACCATCGTACGTCAATTTGCCAACCATAAAACGATCTGCAATCACATCCAGTTTACGAACCTTCAGCGGGTCATATCGCATCAACTCATTCGCCGAAACCGGTATGCCATCTATCAAAATTAAAGGCCCGTTTTTATCAGTCATTCTATCCACCGTAATATATTGATAGAGCTTAAAATTCTGCTCGCTGAGAATCGGAAGAAAATATCCATCTTTCCGAATCCGCACATTCACTTCCATTACATATTCGCGCAGCACTTCCTCCATCGTTACAAATCGCTTGTAATCATCTAAATAATAAGTTTTGTAAGGAGTGCCGTAAAATGAAATGCTGTCTGCATTTTCAGGATAAAATAGTCCCGGTGAATAAATTCCGGAATCGAAAGCACGACTGACCGACAAATTGTGATGCATCTCTTCTAATGCGCTCAAATCACTTTGCCGTAAGAGTCCCATAGGAATCGATGTGGTACCAAACTGAACAAAAGGGGACAGTACCTGCAGGTCAACTTCATTTTCAAACGCTGAAGTGGTTTTTAAGAATAATTGTGTAGCACCGAACACACCTTTAAAACTGAATCGTGCTACTCCTTTTTCGTCCGTTTCGCCATACTTTACATCAGCCAGTTTCCCTGTCAGAGAGAGCATAACAGGTACCCCGACCGCAGGATTGTTATCCGACCGTTGGGTGGCTTTTACCCTTACAATGTAACCGTTCATTTCAGGAACATACGCTCCACTTTGCTGCATATCGGTTATCTTTAAGTCCTTCGGAATGGCATTGTTCAAACCTCCGGGCTGCGTGAGACTATTAAGCTTAAACACCGCAATGGAAAGGTGACCAGTCAAGGCTGAATCTGCTGACAGAGATCCTACCTTCAATTTAACCGGACTGCGCTTGCCATACAGAGCCTTGTCAGAAGAAATCGTGACCAAATTTGACATAGAGTTATTGACAGAAAACGCATCGCTTCGAACATCATCACCCAATGATTGTTCCATCATTCCGAAGGTGGAATCACCATCACTCACTATTTTAAACGAAGTAGTATCAAAAGCTTTTTGGGTATTGACGATGGAAATATATTTTCGATAAAAAGACTCCGGACGATTCTTCATCCAGTTTGTATAAATCCTTAATTCGTACATGCCGGAAGGCAGACTATCAGGCAGAAGTATTGACCCGTCACCCATTCCATCTTTCAATGACAACTTTGATTGATAAACTGGGTGACCTCCCTTTCCCAATAATTCCACATAAGCTGTTTTGCTCAAGTTTTGCAGGTGCGAATTTTCTTTATTAACCACATAAACTTTAACCCACATAATCTCACCACAGATATAAAAATCTTTATCTGTATGAACCAGAATTTTTTCCGGAAGCAGTTCTGTTGCATTCCTCATCTCAGCAGCATTTGATTGCGCAAATACGTAAGAATGAAAAAAACAAAGGCTGCAAAAAATAAGGTATCTCAGCATAGTTTAAAAATCTTAGGGCCAATAGGAGGGTTTAATGTTTGTACCTCGCAAGGTGCAGTCCACACAAGGTGTTCTTGCTCCAATATAAGTGGTGCCGGTCGGTTCCTTTTGTTCACCAACGGGCCAATACCCCCCTTCGAAATAAAACTGAAGGCTGTCGGGCATATTTGGCACCATTATCACATCCGTACAATTGGGCTGATAATTCCAGGGAACACGGAAAAACTGCCGTGTGCGGTAAGAGCTACCTGCCCCGATATAGCCAACCACTATCTCAGACGAATCTTTGGTGTTAAAAATATTACCACGCAGATTTCCGGGCTGGGGATCAAAGATGCTTCCGGTTTCTTCTGTGTTTTTCTTTAACTGACGATAATAGTTGTATCCCAGCGAATCCATAGCGTATTGACTGAGAAAAATGCTATAGAGAAAGCTCAGCTTATAATGGCCGTTTTCAATAAAGAGCAACGGGAACTGATTCACATTGTCGGAAGATAATTTTTCGGTGGAAGTGATCAGTAATTCTTTGGATTGATTAAACTGCCAGCACTGATAGACCGAATCGCTGAAATCGACAACCTTTACTTTATCTGAATTATACCTGTATTGCGTATGGTATGACGAATGAAACTCCCAGGTTTCCTCATACTTCCAACAGTAATATTTAGACCGGCTGCTATTATCGTGGGTGGACACGAAAAACCGCGCTCCTCCGGGTTCTATTCTATAAGAAATGGAATCGACCGGAGGTGAAATCTTGTACGGAACAAATGCTGAAACATATTCACGATGATCAGCCATTCTGATCCTGATTCGATAGTGCTTTTCAGGCGCGAATGCGTACTGCCCTTTATAATGCCCATCGCCCGTATTAAACAACGCAAATTGAGCATTACCATCATCTTCTACCAGCACCTGAGCATTGGTAACATACTTTTGAAAATTCGTATCTGCAGCTCCCATCGACCTCACCCTGCTTAAGGTAATATCCGTCACATCTGCACCATCAATAAAACCTTCTACCACCAGTATCTCCTTATCAAGATTTTTAATGGCAGGATTGTATGGGTCCTTGCACGCAGTTAAATACAGTGCGGACAATGCAAAAAATATAAAGATGTTTTTCAGGTTCATTTTCAAAATCGGATATTATAAGTCAGGTACGGAATGGCGGTGCCAAATATTGACAGCTTGTAGCCTTTCACTTTTCCCTGATCTGTTACAAAATAGATAGAGTATGCATTTTTTCTGGCAAAGAGATTATAAACCCCGATAGTCCAGCTATTGTGTGTCAACTGATGAACCTTATGATTTCCCTCAATGTTCATCGATACGTCGATTCTGAAATAATCGGGAATCCGGTATTCGTTTCTGCCAGAATACAAGACCCGCTGTGCGCCTTCATAGTCAAAGATTCCGATGGGCAAGGTAATGGGCCTTCCGGTACTGTAATTAACATTGGATGAAACACTAAAGCGGTGAGAGAAGCGGTAATTACCAACCACGGCCAGGCTGTGCGGCTGATCAAAATTAGATGGATAATAGTCACCGCCATTGATGGTTTCGCCTGCCAGCGGATCGTCTTGTTTTGATAAAGCCCTTGAGTAAGTATAACTAATCCAGCCATTCAGTTTACCTGTGGATTTCCTGATAAAAAACTCAGCTCCATAAGCTTTACCTTTCGTGTTCATGACATCCGTTTCTAGATGATGATTCATCAACAGGGTAGCACCACTTTTGTAATCCAGATAGTTTTTGATCCATTTGTAGTAAACTTCTACAGATGTTTCAATGGTATTGTTCTTCAGATTGCGATAGATCCCCAACGATACCTGGTTACCACGCTGTGGCGAAATGTAAGGATCGCTCAACTTCCAGATATCAGTGGGCGTTACTGCCGTTGTATTTGAAACCTGATGAATAAACTGACTCAGCGAATTCACAGATGCTTTAAGCGATGTTTTGGCCGATAGCATATAACGCATACCGATGCGGAAATCAGGAATTAAATCAGACCTGACAATTTTCCAACCGGAATACGAGCGCTCCCCGGTCATGTTTTCCTGAATAATGGCTGCATCTTTCCTATAGGTAAACATGCGGTGCGGACCAAGGTATTGATAAGCATTTAACCTAACGCCGGCATCAAGGGAGAGATCGCTTGAAACCGTGAACTGATCAGATAAGTAAATCGCCGTTTCAAGCCCGCGTTCTTTTTGAAGTGTATCCGCAATGAACAAAGAAGGTCCCCATGGGGTTTTTATTCCTGGGCTGATTTGATACAACTGGCTCGAAAGTCCGAAATTTATCGTATGTCGATTATTAAGGAAATAATTAAAGTCTGATTTAATTTTATACTGACTGATTCTGTATTTTAATCCGTACGCCTCAACAGGATAAGAGCTGTCATGAGCGGAGTAATCATAACTATCCATACCTGCCAGAAAAACGCCATAAAACTGCGAATTAAAATTATGCCTCCATTTGATATTACCATTCAGATTCTGATATCTGTACCTGGTATCTTCATCTAATGAAAACTTATCCTTGCTAAAATATCCATTCAGATAAAGCTGGTTTTTCTTATCCATATTGTGGCTGATGTGGAAGGTAGCATCATAAAAAGAAGCATTGCTGTGTTCATATTCCTTGGGCAATAATTTCAGAATCCAGTCAGAGTAAGTAGAACGAACCCCTACTGCGAAAGTTGTTTTTTCTTTTACGATTGGCCCGTTTAAAGACACCTTACCTGTGAGAGGACCGATGCCTGCCGATCCGGTCAGTTTCTTAGCGTTCCCATCCAGTGAGATGATGTCCAGCACGCTCGAAATACGTCCGCCATAACGTGCCGGAATGCTGCTTTTGTAAAGGTTCACATCTTTGATAAGGTCGGGATCTATGGCCGAGAAAAACCCAAAAAGGTGACTTGGATTATAAAGGTTGAGATCATTAAACAAAATCAGATTCTGATCAGTGGATCCGCCTCTCACATTCAATCCGGTGGTGGCTTCGCCTACGGTTTTCACGCCGGGCAAATTCATTACCACCCGCAATACGTCCAGCTCACCCATCACCGCAGGTATTTGTTTGATGGCAGCAATATTGAGCCTGTCCATGCCCATGACGGTGCTTCGGATGTTTCTTTCTTTTTCCGGTTCGATAACCACTTCTTTCAGTTGAATAATCTTGTTTTGCAGATCTACATTTAATTTGCCATCTGAGTGCAGAATCACCTGCCTGCGCGTATCGAAGGTGCCCATGTACGAATAGCGGATGACGTGCCTGCCTGCACCAAGCAATAATGAATAATAACCAAACTGATCTGTAGCTACGGTTATATTTGAGCCATCCACGCTCACATTTACGCCGGATAGTTCTTCGCCATTGTCGGCATTTCTTACATAACCTGAAATATTGATCCGGCTGCCCGATCGCTGATTGCCCGGTGTTCCGATTTCAAAAATTTTATTCTCAATCGATGACTGGTTGTCCGCCGTTTTCAATGTTAATCCCTGGGAAGCTGCGGGTTGTTTAGACACAACAGCAGGCAGAGCCTCACCCCGAAGAAAACCATCAGGAAGCGTCAGGCTTAGAGGTTTGTCACGAGTTATAAAAACCCGATCATTTTTATCAATCGAAAAATCAAAATCCGTTTTCTCAAAAACACGGGCTAACAAAGAAGGTAAGAAGGCGTCCTTCACCTGGATGGTTACGGTAAAACTATCCACTAAATGCCGGTCATAAAAAAATCTGTAATCGGTCTGCGATTCTATTTTACGAATAAATTCGTCGAAGTCGGCTTCAATAAAGTTTCCTGATATCAGGTTCTTCTGCTGCCCAAAAGCGGTAGCAAAACTCAGTACCAACGAAATCATTAAAAGGGTAGATTTTTTCATTTGATGTCATTGATCTGATCATAATAGTCGACTGTTATCAACAAGCACTGCTCAAAATCTTTTCGCCAGCTCAGGTCATGCTTTCGTACTTCTCTTTTTATTGACGACTTGTATTTGTTGCCAAATAATTTAAGCACATCTTTTTTGTTGGTAACCTTATAATAAAGCCCTTCCTTGAATATATAAAACCGGCTACTTTCAAAAAACCGGTAATAAACCCTCAGGTCCTCGATTTCTTCAAGGTGGGTTTTCATTCTTTTTACAATCAACTTTGTTTTTCCGTTACGCACAAAGTCATATAAACCGCCGCTCATCAGGTTTCGGTTTTTATCAGGCTGTATATTTTTTATCAGATGT